>JAFVPU010000103.1 GCA_017505165.1 Clostridia bacterium | reverse complement strand
TAGGAGGTTTTCATGTTGCTGAAAACGTTTTCTATCATGATACTAAAATTGAAGTTCCAAGAACTATTCAAACTAGGGTTTATTCTGTGAGCAAAGAAGATGGAAATTACATGATTGTATATTCAGATTCTTGTTATTTTGATAATAAGAAGCAGGACACCACAATAAAACTTTATATTTATGATAATGAAAATTTGTATACTGACATTGAAGTTGGGAAAATAATCAAATTCTCACCTAAAAACTTCAATGTCTATAATATATATCATGAAGAATCTGTGGATTCTTCCGCATTATCAGATGAATGTCGATATGTTGTAACTGCGGATATGGATAATATTTCAATTATAGATGAAAATAAATTACCAGATGAGAGAATACGAGACAAAATAAAGTCAAATTTAACTAAGGGCTTGTCTAATAAGAATTCTGAGCTTGTATTTTCAGCTATGTTTGGCGATAAGACATTATTGTCCGAAGATGTATATAATGATTTCAAATTGTCTGGAGTGGCACATTTATTGGCTGTTTCAGGTCTTCATGTAGGTATTTTGGCTGGTGTTTTGTTTGGAATATTAAAATTGTTCAAAGCAAAACCACTTTTGAAATTGATTATTATATCACCTATATTGATTTTCTATGCGTATTTGTGTGGTTTTTCAATATCTGTAGTAAGGGCAGTGATAATGACAATAGTCATGTTGCTTTCATCTGTTTTATTTGCAGAATATGACTCGTTAAGTTCATTGTCTCTTGCTGGTATTATATTATTCTTTTTAAATCCTTTTGTGGTTTTTGATGTTGGATTTATTCTTAGTTTCGGTTGTGTTTTTGGTATCATTATGTTCACGAAACCGATATCAAGATTTTTCAACAAAATGAAATTTCCAAAGTTTCTTTCAAATTCTTTGGCTATGAGTACGGCAACAACGATTGCACTTATTATACCATTAGCATATTTCTTCAATAATTTGAATATAGTCTCAATTTTGGCAAATATAATTTTGATACCAATTTTCTCTATAGTCTTTACAATTGCTTTTGTTTTGAGTATACTATCATTAGTAATGCCATTTATAACAAATGTACTAGTTATTCTTAATCCTATATTTGATATTATAACAGTGTTGGCTAAGTTATTTGGCAATTTACCTATATCAAATTTTGCAACAATACATATTCCTATGATAAGCATTTTATTATATTTTGCCTTATTATTAGTGCTATCTTGTATAAATATTTCAAAATTGAGAACAAAACTAGTTGTTTCATTGCCT
Organism: Clostridia bacterium; assembly: GCA_017505165.1. GTDB lineage: Bacteria > Bacillota > Clostridia > Christensenellales > UBA1242 > Onthoplasma. Next base: position 2,577 of record JAFVPU010000103.1, on the reverse strand, counting down.
GTAGTAGCGGTATTAATTATAAGTATGGTGGTAATTTGATGGAAATAAAATTTATTGATCTCAACAAAACAATAAAGACAAAATTGGAAAATCTCTATAATATTAAAGGAGATGATGTTTTTCTTATCCGTCAAGCCATAAATAACCTTAAAAATTATATAATAAAGGATTTGGAAGAATTTAACTATATAAAGATAGATGCATCAAGTTTAAAGTCTAATGCATTGGATGCAGAGGTGTCAGCTTTGCCAATAGGGAATGAATACAGATTTATTGTTCTGGAAAACCTGAATAATGAGTGTATAGAGTTTTTGAATAAATATGATTTCAGTGATTCAACAACAATTGTTTTAACAATCAATGCTGAAAAACTAAAAAACGCAACAACAATAAATTGTGAAATATTAAATAGGGGAGATATAACCAAATATATTCTCAACACAATTGCAAAGGCAAAAATATCAATTCAAGAACAAGCCATTGACTATTTGATTGATTCTACGAATTCAAACATGTCAAAGATAAATACCGAACTCAACAAAATGATTTCTTATGTCGGTGTTGATGGTGTGATTGATATGAGTGTAGCAACAAATTTAGTTGCAAATTCAAGCGAATATGTTGTTTATATGTTGACGGGAGCCATTGACCAAAAGAATTATGCAGAATATCAAAAGATATTGCGTGATATGCTCAAATCTCAAACTGCTGGTGAAATATTCTCATATTTGGGCAAATATTTTAGACGCATGCAATATATTGCCATAAACAAAGACGATAGTTTGATAGGAAAGATCCTTAATCTTAAACCTTATGCAATCAAAATGAGTCGTCAATTTATCTCAAAAAATGGGGTGAATTATTACATTAATTTGTACCAAAAATACACAGATCTTGACTATGAAATAAAGTCGGGTAAAATCAGTGCGTATAAAGCGCTATATTCAATTATATTTTAATCAATTTTGAATATAAAAAAAGACTTGTATTAACAAGCCTTTTTTATTACTTACCGTAAACACTTAATCTAGCTTTCTTTCTATTAGCAGTTGCTTTTTGCAAAATACCTTTAGAAACGGCTGAGTCAATAAGAGAGAAAGTTTCGCTCAATAATTTTGCAGAATTTTCATCTTTGTTGTCAACAGCCAATTTATATTTTTTAACCATTGTTGCAATCTTAGTTTTGAAAGATTTGTTCAACGCAGTTTGTCTGTCAATAACTTCAATACGTTTCATTGCGGACTTGATATTAGCCATATATAAACCTCCATTACGTGCCTAGTATAGCAAAGATTGAAACAAATTGCAAGTATTTTCGCTCAATTTGTCAAAATATAATAAGACAAAATTGGTTTATCTGCATAAATAATATCATGTTGAATAAATTATCTCCAACGATTGCAATAATAGATAGTGGAATCGGAGGAATTTCTATTTTGAATAAACTGATAGAGAAGTATAAATACGGAAACTATATTTATTATGCTGACAATCTTTACATGCCATATGGAGCGAAATCGAAATCCTTTATAAAGAATCGACTTCTTGAGATAATAAAAGAATTGAAGGAAAAGTATCTTGTAGATATAATCATTATAGCCTGCAATACTGCCTCTGCAACCTTGAAAAACACAAAAATTGACAATGTCATTAAATTAGAATTTAATGATAAAGAAGCTGTATATTTAGTAACACCGCTTACGCAAAAAATATTGACAAAGCAAAGAACAATTTCAAGTCCGACATTGGCAAGCAGTATAGAACTTAATATAAACGACAAAATTAAATTGAAAAAAATCATCAAGAGAGAAGTTGTTAAGAATAAGCTGAATAGACTAAAAAAACTTGTGTTAGGGTGTACTCATTATGAACTTGTCGAAGATTTATTCAAAATGTATTGTAATAAGACAGAAGTAATTTCAAACAGCGATTATATATTAAGAAATATAAACTACATACCTCAAAGCGACAAATTATCGGTTTACATAATAAATACCAAGCAAAGCATGAGATATAATCAGTTGATAAGGTCATTGATTAAATAATCAAACATACCATTTGGTTTTTCCATTCAAAATTTCATTATTGAACATATTTATCAAATAATCTTTTGGTCTAATTTTTATAATTTCCGATTTTTTTCCATTGCAAGTGTAATAGTAGCAAATTTCATCATAGTTGAAAACATCTTTATCTATATATTTATCTTTCGAATCAAAGTCTGAGCATAAAACTAAAGTTTCGTCGTTAATTTTTTTATATAAAACATAGTCATTATTGTCTTCACAATAAAAAGATATAGTCGCTCCATATCTATTTAGTTCCACAATGGGAGGAGTGATATTATCAGGTATTGGTTCGGTTGGCTTATTAGATGTTTTGAAATAATCATACGAAACATATCTTTCTGATAAATCGGCAGATGGAGATACTATTTTTTGATTATTTTTTAATTCTTTTGCGTCATAAGGAAGATATTCAATTTCTTCTGGAATCTTAAAGTCTTTAGGCTTATTATTCGAATAAAGATAAGATAAAGTTTGTTTATTTATTTCTGTAGGTTCAACCGAGCTTAGC
>JAFVPU010000102.1 GCA_017505165.1 Clostridia bacterium | reverse complement strand
CACATAACAGATAAGGCAAGAGGAGAGTTAATATCGTCTGCAACATATTCTGAAAATTTGTTTTTATATTCTTCAATTTTTGATTCATCAATCTTGTTTGTGCCGTTTTTGTGTTTTAATATAAGTTTTTTCAAGTTGTTATAACTTTCCTTTGAACTATTTAAGGCATCAAATGTGAAGTTTTGAGGCTTTGAATAATGTGCGGATAAATAGAATAATCTCAAATCCATAGGAGAATATCCGTTTTCCATCAAGCTAGAAAGGGTGTAAATTGCTCCCTTTGATTTGCTCATTTTTCCACCATCAAACATTAAATGCTCAAGATGGAACCATTTGTCTACGACTTCATGGTTGCATTTTGCAAAGTTTTGTGCGATTTCATTTTCGTGATGGACTGTTCTGTGTTCGATTCCTCCGCCGTGAATGTCAATGTGTTCGCCGAGGTATTTGTTGCCTATTGCGCTACATTCAATGTGCCAGCCTGGATAACCGACACCCCAAGGACTATCCCATTTTTGGATATGATTATCTTTTGCTATAACCCAAAGCACAAAATCTGCAGGGTTTCGTTTTTCGTCATCAACTTCAATACGTGCTCCAAATAATTTTTCGTTTTGATTCATTCCGCCAAGTTCACCGTAATGACTGTATTTGCTTGTATCAAAGTATACGCCGTTTTTTGTGATATATCCATAGCCATTGTCGATTATGTCTTGTACAAATTTTATAATATCTTTTATAACACTTGTTGCTGGACAGATATGTTCAGGTGTTTCAATATTTAAGTTTTTCATATCTTCAAAACATATATCCCAATAATATTTTGCAATTTCTTCTGGGGTTTTGTTCTCCCTTTTTGATGCAACTTCCATTTTGTCTTCGCCTTCATCAGCGTCGCTGGTCATATGTCCTACGTCTGTTATGTTCATGACTTGATTTATGTTGTATCCAAGATATTTCACTGCACGTCTTACAGTGTCCATGACAAAGAATGCACGCATATTTCCAATATGTTGAAACCAATACACAGTAGGTCCACAAAAATAATAATTGACAGTATTGTCAATAGGTTGAAGTGCTTCTTTTTTTCTTGTAAGTGAATTGTAAATTTTTAATTCCATAATATCCTCTATTTAATATTATTCCAAAATAAAAATATTGTCAAGCAATAACTTGTTTTTAAGTATGTTGCTTGTTGTTTTTTTGGGGTAATTGTTAGAAGAATATAAAGTTAATAGTTGAAAATATTTTTGTAAGTTTATTGATTTTTTGTATAGTTTTTGATATTATAGTCATGGAGAAATAATGTTAGAGTTAAAGAATATAACTTATAAAGTAATTGAAAACGGCAAGGAGAAAGTTATCCTTGATAATATTTCATGTGTATTTGAAGATAATTGTGTTACGGCGATTACGGGTCAAAATGGTGGAGGTAAATCTACTGTAACAAAAATTATTATGGGTATTTTAAAACAAACTTCTGGCGAAATTTATTTCAACGGAAAAGAAATTTCTGGTTTAACGATTGATGAGAGAGCGAACATTGGACTAGGATATGCTTTTCAACAACCGGTACTTTTCAAAGGGTTGACTGTCAAAGATTTGATTGATATTGCTTCTAAAGAAAATAACAGTGTATCAAAAGCATGTGAATATCTTTCAAAAGTTGGTCTTTGTGCAAAAGAGTATGTCAATAGAGTTTTTGATAAATCTTTGTCCGGTGGAGAACAAAAAAGAATTGAGATTGCGCTTGCTTTGGCAAAAAATAGTGATTTGACTATATTTGATGAACCAGAAGCCGGTATAGATCTTTGGGGATTTGATAAACTTAATTCATTGTTTGATAAGAAAAAATCTTATATTATTGTAAGTCATCAAGAAAAGATACTATTAAAAGCAGACAAGATTATAGTGATAAATAATGGTAAGATTGTTGAGTCTGGAGCTTCGAAGGATATTGTTAAAAAATTAAATAAAGATGTATGTAAAAGAATTTTGGGAGGCAAGAATGAAAATAGATAAATTAACCAAAGAAGTTTTGTCTCAAATAATGTCTTTGCATGAAATGGATGAAGGTGCAGTATCTTTGAGAAAAAATGGCAAAAGTGAAATAATGAAGTCTTCTGATAATATAGAAATATCACCAAAAGAAGATTTGTCTGGAATAAATGTATATGTAAGATCAAGTTGCAAAGGTGAAGTATGTCATATTCCGGTTGTGATAACTGAAAATGATTATGTTGATCTTGTTTATAATGATTTTTATATCGAAGATGGAGCAGAAGTAACGATTGTGGCTGGTTGCGGATTGCATTCTTCTGAGGATAGTTCTCATGACGGTGTTCATACTATATATGTTGGGAAAAATGCAAAGTTAACTTATGTGGAAAATCATATAGCGCTAGGAAAGGGTAAAAATAAAAACTTGAGCCCTGTTACAGTTTTGAAGTTGGATAAGAATAGCAATGTGATAATGAAAACAACTCAAATAGGTGGGGTTGATTATTCTAATAGGATTACAAAGGCAAAGTTGGCTGAAAATGCAACTTTGGATATTACCGAAAAAATCATGACAGACAAATTTAATGTTGCAAAGACAAATTTTAAGGTTGAACTAATAGGAGAAAATTCGGTTTGTAATATATCTTCGAGAAGTGTGGCTAGAGGAGAGAGTGAACAAAAATTTGATTCGGTTGTGCTTGGGAAGAACAAGTGTTTCGCGCATGTATCTTGTGATGCAATATTATTGGATAATGCAAAAGTTGTATCTATTCCTAAAATTGACGCAAGAAACAATCAAGCTGAAATCAATCATGAGGCAGTTGTTGGGAAAATTGCGGGAGAGCAAATAGAGAAATTGATGACTTTGGGATTGACAAAAAAACAGGCCGAAGAAAAAATTATTGAAGGATTTTTAAAATAAAAAATAATTAAAATAT
>JAFVPU010000011.1 GCA_017505165.1 Clostridia bacterium | reverse complement strand
TCTTGATCTGTCTTAACAACATTACCATATGACGGCGATTTAAGGAATGTTACTTTTCTTGGTTTGTATCGATCTTGTGCGATTTGTTGCACAATAGGCAATACTTCTTCTCGAGATTTGCCAGTTTGTCGACAGATGAATTCAGTTTGCATATTAACATATTCATCCATCATGTGTGCGTGTTCTATTTTTTCTGGAGTAGGCAGTTCCATATGAATTCCTTTCTAATTGTATGTTATGATTGTTCAAAATAGTAATATATGCTTATAGTCTATCTGATCATTTTATACATATTGATTTAACTTTAAACCATAGGAGTTTATTATGGATATCACTGCACAAAATACACTTCCAGATGTGAACGCAGAAGTTTCTGTTGGTCTCAGCAATGCAATCGATCATGCTACCATTGTTGGTCTCATGAAACAGTACGTCAAGTACTTGTTCAAGCACAATGTTGTTTCTGATAAAGAAGCTGCAAAACAAAAAGTCGGTGTTGTTCTATCCCCTGCTCTGGATCGTGGAGTTATCACTCAGGCTGTTCTTTCTTGTGTTTGCAACTGGATCGATAATGAATGTTGTGCAACAGAAGCAAATCACGAAGCACGTCGTAATGCAAAATTCATATGCAAAGCTCTTTGTGAAGATCTTCCTTGTATGGCAGCAGATGACATGCCTGAGATTATCAAACGCGCTGCACAACTCAAAACAGAACTTAAACAGCTTTGCGTTCAGATCGAAGGTGCTTATGGCGCCAACATCAAATCTTCTGTATCTAAATTCCTCAATGAATTTGGAAATCTCATGGAACCTGAATTTGTTCAAAAATGTTCTATGTAATTAAAAGAATATAAGTTATTCCATACAGTACGTGGGAATATTCCCACGTACTGTATTTCTATTAGTTTACAAATTAGACATCTAATGCTTATAGGAGAAAACTATGTTCAATAGTGATAAAGACTTTATAAAACAACTTAAATTGTTGTTTTCTTCATTGTTCTCCAGAGCCATGACAAAAGTTGTCGTTGGTTGTCCTGAACTCAAAGACAATGAATTTATCTTTTCTAATATTAAATTAGAAGAGATTCAGATGTATGAACCAGACCCTGCATTTTTCATTCATCGTGTTGAAGTCCTGGAAACACAATTCATGAATGATTTGTTTGAATTATTCCCGTTTTTTAAAGATACGTGTTGTTTGTTATACAGTGACAAATTCTTATCAACAATAGGAAAACACGTAGTGAAACTTTCTGAAATTCAAGTATTTATGAACAATGAAAATATCGATATCTGTGTCATTACATCAAACAAAACACCACTTGTTGTTACATGTGCTGAAATCATATCAGAACATGACGCATTACAGTACAAACGCGTGTTTGATTCTGCATTGATTGATCCAATGTGTGCAACCGCTCAAGATATAACAGATTCAATTGATGTTAAATCAGATTATTCTGTTATTGATTTGAATTTTTTTAAAGACAGAATTTGTAAGTTTGTTCATCCAGCAAAAGGATACGTTTCTATAAAAGAATATCCCAACAAAGCTGTGTTATTAGATTTTTCATACACAGCATATGCGATAAATGACAAAACATCGTTACGTGTTAATACTGTATTCAAAAGTCCATCAGTTAACGTAACATCTGTACAACCATCGATGATTTGGTTTACTAAACCTAAAAATAAGGAAAATGAAAATGAGTGAAACACCCAAACCCACTACTCGTCGTAGAGCAGTAACTATTCCAAAGAACACCGAACTTCCACCTAAGAAGGAAGAATCGTTCGAAGAAGTTTCAGTTGAAAACATTCCAGCAGAATCTGTTGTCAAACAGCCTACTCCTGAAATTCCTGAAGAACCAATTGCGGGTGCTATGACTGAAGAAGACTGGGAAAAAGAAATCGAAAAAGCTAAACAGGAGAAAGAACTTCGTAACAGTTCAGCAGAACCTGCACCTGCTACTACACCAATAGAAAACCAAGAACAGAAGACTCCTCTTCTTGCACCAAAAACTGAAGACGCAATTGAACTTGAAGTGCAGCGTCGTCTTGCTGAGCGTGAGAAACAGCGTGCTACAGAAGCAGCTAAACCAGAGCCTCCTGCTGCACCAACACCTGCACCCGGTCTGTCCGACGAGAAAAAAGCTGAAATTGCTGAGAAGAACGATGTAAGTACATTCGTTAATATTCCACTTGGTGATGAACAGGATTTCATTGATGCGTTTGAACGTGAAATTGATGAAGACGATCGCCCTCAATCTGAACGTGAAAGCAATCCTACTCCATATGCAGCTGGTATGGCAGTTGTCCATCAGCTTGGTCAGACAAATAACCAGCAGAGACTCCTTGCCAAATGGATTGGAGACATTATGGAACGAAACACTTCAGCACTTAAAGGTGTTGAACGTGAAATGCGACTCGCTCGTATCACTCCGAAAATCGGAGATGGATCTGGTCCTAAAAAACTGACTGGTGCTACAGCACGCGCTGCCGTTGTTTCTCGTCTTAAAGGTATGTTCCGTGTCCAGCTTTATAACTCTGGATTCTGGCTCGATCTCCGTCCTCCGACTCTTATTGACATTGATAGTTGGATGCAATCCATCGATACTGAATTCAAAGAACTTGGTCGTCGACTTGGAGGTCATGCACATTCTGTTGTTGATGTTTACATCAAACAGAAATTCTTTGATATTCTTCCAACCATGGTTCAGAGATCAAACTTTGAAGATTACAATGATCCTAACAAACTGGTTTCAAATATCAGTTTCCATGATTACGACACTCTTCTTTGGGCGATGTGCTGTATGATCTTCAAAGATGGTATCGGTGCTGGCATTTACTGCACCAATCCGGAATGTCGTCATGTTGATGATCACCAGTACGTTGATCTCAAGAACATCTGTTTCCTTAATACAGAGATCTTCAATGGATCTGCAATGGAATGGATGACTCGTGGTGCACATGCTGGAAGCAAACTTCTGACTGAAGATGATCTCCGACAATATCGTGAAGAAATTCTTGGTTTTAAGAAATCACTCACTTACGATGAAGGTCAGACAGTGTATGATCTCAAAGTTCCTACCATCAAAGAATTCATCGATGAAAGTGCTTCACTGATTTCTAAAATGGAATATAACCTTAACGGAAATCACGATGTTGAATCTGACATCGTAAGTAATCAGCTCACTTTCCACTTATACAAGATGTTGACTCCTTGGGTCAAAACCTTGTCTCTGTACGAAAATGGTCAGCTTCAGTATCAGATTCCTGATCGTGAAGCCATTTACGATTCTCTCGATCCTGATGGTTTTGAAGGAAGCAATCTGTACGATGATGTTGCCGACTTTATTCGAGACACAAAGATCTCGTTCTACTCATCCACGACACTCAAGTGTCCGAAGTGTGGAAAAGTGGCTGATCTCAAACATGACAACATGTTCCCCTTGGATATGCAGTATCTTTTTTTCTGCCTTTCCTGTCACATGTTAAAGCAGACCGGAGCCTCATACTAAAGTGGTTCCAAATGTTTCAGTCTAAATTTCACGACGAAATGTTGGAATGCAAAGGACCTTGCAGAAGCTGGCATCTACAGATGACAACTGCAAGGTTCTTTAATCAAACTAACAAATTGTTTAATTTTCATAACCCTGCTTGGTTTGTTCTGTACAGAAACGATGATGATGAAGGAGATAGTCTACATCAACAATCGGACAATGTCTTAGATTTCATGGATAAGACAGGTGGTATCGTTCAAGAAATATACGGTTTGAATTATAACGATTTGATGGAACTTGATAGACATACCTACAATCGAATAAAGAAAGCCGTGTTCAAAATCTGTGAACGTAGAGCTAAAGAACAAGAAGAACGTGATAGACAGGAACAGGAAAGACTGAAGAAAGCAGAAGCAGCTCAATTAGCAGCAGCAAGAGGAGGAAAATAATCAATGGAAATGAATAACCCTATTGAGAACATTGGACGTCCTATCGTCAATGCTAACATTGGCGTTACCAACGTTCTTGAATCTGAAGACATCTACAGTGTCATGCTTAGTACTTTTAATGATATTGTAAGAGTATTAAGCGATCATTGTGGTCCTTATGGCAAATTCGCTATGATCACAAGTGCAACAAACAGGCTCGCTGAACCAGTATTTACCAAAGATGGTATCGGTATCGTCAGAGCTATGGAATATATGAGTGTGATGCAGGAGTATGTTAGAAATACTCTAGTGTACATGGGTTCTCGTATCGAAACAGCAGCTGGAGATGGAACAACAAGTTCTATGATCATCTGTGCTAAAGGCATGCATGAACTTCTTAGAAATCTCTTATCGTCTGAATACGCGTATAGCTACACTGATCTCGAACGAGAATACAAAAAATATGCCGAAGATGTCGAACGCATTCTACGTGAAAATTGTTACACTATTGACAAACTTCTGGAAGGAGTCGAACGGGAAGCTGATCGAAAGAAGATCATTTATCGTGCGGCATACGCACAGGCGTATACATCATCTCACTGCAATAAAGAGCTTGCTCATGCAGTAGCTACACTGTTTGCTGAAACTCCGAAAGAAGCTTGGAAATATCTTTATATTGAAAAAGCAAAATACGAATCTGACAAACAGTACGAAGTCGTAGTAGATGAAAGTCAATATACCTGTGAGAATGTTCGTATATTCCCTGGCAATTCGCTAACAGACAACATGGGTACTGCGAGGTATAGCAAAGGTTATACCAATATAACGTTATGTGGTGTACCTCCGTGTGTTGATGATACATTCGTCGATGGACATGATGTATTTGAATGCATTGCAGAATCAATCACAAGACCAAACAAAGAGTTCGAAGACGTATTCATTTGTTCAAAAGATATTGACGGTAATACTCTTAATCAACTTAACATTCTGTTCAGTAAGCATCCCAATACTAAAACCGTAATGTTCTTAGTTGATACGACTGATCCTCGACTAAATGATATCGTGTGTATGAAAGTCCATCGTAACGATTTTCAGATGAAATCGAGTTTTTCTGGTGACTACAGATTCGAAGGTGCTGAATTAAAAATCACTGATGGATTGTATGAAAATCCGACAGGATCAAAACTCAATCCTATGATAGGTGATAAAGATTATCCAGCTATCAACGAAATGTTATCGAACATCGACAAAGTCATCACTCAAATCAAAAGTCAAACAGCTAATAGAACACTTAATGAACAGATCAACAATCTTCAGAAGTTGAGATTGAAATTGTTGGTTAGCAAGAGAACATACTTCAGAATCGGTGGAGCTGCATATGACGTTGCTGCCGCAACTGATGTCGTGCTTGATGCAATTCTTGCAGTAAAACATTCTCTGACAAATGGATTCGGATTGGGTGGAAATAAAGCGTTGTATGTTGCTAACGAAAAACATTGGTTTACATACAACTATGAAAACCAGATCATCAAAGACTTACATCTGAAATTCATACAAGCTATTCATGCTGGTATCATTGAAGTATTTGAATCAGCATTGAAATGGGTCAAAGAAGAGTGTCGTCCAAGTTTTGAAGCATTTAAATCTCAAGATATCTTTGGTATTGAATATATACCAGAAGACAAAAGATGCACAAAAATCGAAGATCTCACAAAAAATCTCGATAGTGATGAATTTGTTGTTCCGATTGTGCAACCAATCAGTGCCGATATTGAGATTGTGAATCGTTTTGGAGAACTTGCTCTTAAGTTCGTTAAAACAGAAAGAATCATCACTCCTGGTGGTCTGGTCACAAACAAGAAAATCGACACAATCTGAACGACCAACCTATAATAAAACAATACACTTAAACAAGGAATTGTAACTAAATGGCAAATCTTGAAACAAACAATCCATCACTTGTAAAGATCGGAGATACTATCAAGTATACTCTTAAAGATCTCAATGATACGACTGTGTATTCTGGTCGTGTTGTTGCAATCTGTGATTACGAGTCGGCACGTGCTTATGCTGACATTCTTGCAATTCACCAAGCGATGTTGGCGGCTGATATTCAGCTCGGTGATATCACAACATTCAGATTCCTCATCGTAGAAGGAAATGATGGTGTTCGTCGTCCTGTTGGTTATGAAATCGGTGGGGACAATTCTTGGTTCACAAACAACTCAGTTGAAATCATTGATGTTGGAACAGAGTACACTATTAAGCTTTTCAATGCAAGTGCTTCTGATGCATCTCTTGCAATCCGTGTTCCTAACGAACAGGGATTTTCGTGTAAACTTGTAAAATAACAATAGTCAGTAGATAGTAGGGGATTTATTCCCTACTATCTACTTTATAACTTATTTTCTTTTAAGAAGAAGACCTAGTTTAGTTGCACGCATGAACAGGGGATTAGCTCTTAGTTTCTCTCCATCACTAAATAGTTTTTCATACTCAGTTGAGATTC
>JAFVPU010000101.1 GCA_017505165.1 Clostridia bacterium | reverse complement strand
TATATTTTTTATTAATCCAAGGATCAATAATATGAGTTCTTACAAAGTCAAGATCTTTACAATAAGGACCGATAACAAATGCAGAAGATACTAAATTATCTTCTGCAGCGGCTGCAAATATTGGAATATCCGGATTAAGTTCTCTTCCGGTAGGAATGTGGAAAATCTCCACATAGTAAAGATATGTGAGATCTTCTTCAATATATGGAGAAAAGTAATGCATACTAAATACATCGTTTTTGTCTATGGTATAATCATAAAGAGTATGGCCGGTCTTCTCATCAATCCAAGAATATTCACGTTTATAGTGAATGGATAACGGTAATCCTTTTCTCATTTTACGTCTTACGTTTTTGTAATTTCTTCTGAGAGTTGGCATATCCGCAATAAATACACCTTTGGCTGCCTCGTTAAACGATGCGCATTCAAATACTGTAGCCATAGCGTATTTGTATAAGATTCCTTTACGTTTATGAACTATCTTAAGAATCACATCAATCATATGCAAATATCTACTTCCAAAAATCAATTCATTAAATAATGAATTATTTGACAGTCTTGCAAGAATACGATTGCACTCATACAATGCATTTTGTACTTTAAGAGATACATCATATTTCGCCATTCTTTAAATCCTCCTCTGTTACTAAAGAAAACAGTTTACCATTTTCACACTTTGCTACTTTGATAGCCGTTCTTTGTTTATCGTTGTCTGTAAATACTACTTTATCATCATACACAATAAAATCATTCAGCATTGTCACGCTATGACCAATTTTATCTTTTGAAACTCGATAAAATTCATTAGTATTTACTTTATGGACATAAACATTTCCGATATGTCCATTTCCCATACTAATTAAAATTATCTTCTTCACACCTTCAAACAAATCATACTGACAATCAGACATGATATTGATGAATCTGTTTACATAAGAATGAATGATGTCACAGAAGAATTGATATTCTTCTCCATTATCAATAGACATTTGTACAACTCTACCAATGATAGGTTTAGCAATTCTGTCCATCATTCCAAATTTGGAGAAAGATACACTGAAACCATCAATTGCAATATTAACTAAAAAATCTGTAATATCATCATACATGTTTCCTGTATATTCTGGATCTTCTTTACAACTACAGAATTGCAAATAAAATTCTTTAGTGTCTGGATCGTATAATTTGGCCTTTTTATTTCCGGATAAACTTCCGGTTTCAATAACGTAGAATTTTACCCCATCATCAATCTCAATCTCCCACGTCTGAATCTTTAGTGTTCCATCATCAGATATAGAAGTAGATTCTAATCTACTCTTAATCTTATAAAGATCTTCATGTTTTGTACAAATAATAAACTCATCGTACAAATTACTTCCACTAATAGTAAATTTCATTATTATTCCCCTTTAAATTCCATAAATCCAAGTTTTTCGATTTGTGCAATAATCTCTTCAAAGATTTGCTTAGTACCAGTTTCTGCATAATCAGAAATAAACATCGGTAATACTCTACCGTTTGAAACTACAGTTCCATCCTCGTGCTCTGTAATACGAGTACGAAG
>JAFVPU010000100.1 GCA_017505165.1 Clostridia bacterium | reverse complement strand
TTATCTTTTGTATAAACAGTGTATTCTCCATTGACATAATCGGTCAATGTAAATGTATTTTCACAACCAGCATTTGATATCAAAAGAAAAAACATAAACAAAACAACAATCATTTTTTTCATAATTAGATTGTGGACAAAAATATGTTTATTAATCAATTTCATTGTTATTCAACAAAACTTGATATATCTCTTTAAAATAAAAAACTTTATCACTATGATAAAGTTAAATTTTATGTAGAAAAAATATTATAAAAATACATACTTCCCAAAATACCGTCGTCTTCTTTTGCAAATTCTTTTATACACCCAATCACATTATCTACAACTTCATATGTATAATTATCTATCAGTAATTTTAAAACATAACTTTTGTTTGTTTGAATAAAATTTGAAACACAATGAAAATTAAGATTCAAAACCTCAAGCATAGAATAATTACTCATTATATCAAAATACTTATTGATTTTTTTGTCATCATTTTGAGCAACTTTGTACACATCAATCATTGAAAAAGTTTTTTCTCTTATCGATTTTGCAAACAATTCAAACCCAACCAACAAAACAAAATCCAACAAAGGCAACAATTCAATATATAATCCTGTTTGCTTAATTATCATCAAATCTATAAATTTTGTATTTATTCTTTCATTTTTCAGCACATTTATTGGATCTTGAAGAATTTTATCCATATCAATCGAATCATAGATATTCAACTTTTCCATATTATATATAACATTATTCAAATAATTAAAAACCCTATTGAAATATATACTTGTCAAAAAAGCATTATCTAGTTCGATCGAATTTAATATCAAAAAATCATTTTTATCACTTAATTCAAAATTATCATCAATAAAAAATGGTAAAATATTTTTGTCATTCGGTATGTAAACATTCACAAACTCGTTTGTTTGTATCCCTAGATTCAAAAAATTCTCTCCTCTCATGTAATATATAATCAGACGATATCCATTCATAAGTTCGTTTTTGTCAAGAATTGATACACTTGATTGATTATAAATACAATCTTCTCGGATCAATTCGTAAATATCTCGCGTTTCTATCTCACTGACACTGTCATCATATATCAACATAACTTTTTGATATCTCGCTCTCTTCTTTATTATATTTTTTATATCATACATTTCTTTAAGTTCTAAATTCATACTTTAATACTAAATTATTTTTTCATTTTAAGTTTATATAAAAAATAGGTGTTTTTGACTTATTTTGTACTTCCATGTTTAAATATATCTTTTCATCAATAAACAACATTTTTTCTTACAAGTGTTGAATTTACAAAAAATATATAATTTTGTTTTACAAATTTTTCAATTTAAGTTAAAATATTATCATTAAGGAGGACAAGATGGAAGAAAAAATCATCTCTTTGATTGCAGACAAACTTGGCAAAGACGCAAAGACTATCAAATTGGAAAGTAAATTAGTTGAAGATTTAGGAGCCGACAGTTTGGACGTAATTGAACTTATTATGGCTTTTGAAGACGAATTCGGAATCTCTCTTCCCGATGAAGAAATTTCAAAAATGAAAACAATTGCTGATGTTGTAAACTACATCAAAAGCTTGAAGAAATAATATTTCAAAATACGATATTTAATATCGTATTTTTTATGTACACATATACAATTTATAACACAAAAAACACACTTTAAATATGTGTGTTTTTTTATAAATTATAGATATTAATTTAGACTATTACCAGATGATGCAAAATCGAAATCTAATTTAGTATTTATTTGAGTCCATCTATCGTCGCAATCATAATATTTTCCATTTAATACATTGGATTTAATATAATATTTGTTATTACTATGAGAACTACACCATTTTGATATAATATCAAAGGTTCCATTAAACCTTCCACCACCTATCATAAAATCTATATTTATATTTAAACTTGTTAAATTTATAAAAGTATTATTAACTGATAAACTTCCGGCTTCAGGTGCCATAAAATAGTCAGTATTTAAACCTGTTGAACTTGTTTCATCTAAAACAATACCAAATAAACCAACAGCACCACCATAAGCAATCGTTCCACCAGTAGCACTACTCTTTATATATACATCACCATAATAATATGAAGAATTTATATTTGTTATCGCACCTCTACCCCAGTTAATCCCCACAAATCCTCCTACAAATGCTCCTGCACCGGTTGAATTCATGGTTAAATCACAATCTATTGCTGCCCTAGAAATATTTAAAATTGCAGAATATTCAACCATACCAACTATACTTCCTAGACAAGTTTTCCTTTGGACCGCTGGAGTAGTAACTGAAATTGATGATCCTGTGATTAAAACATCTTCAATATTATTTGTTCCAGATTCAGCGAGTCCAACAAGAAGACCAATTCTTGTCATACGATCTTCCTTTCCTGTTGTTATATTCCATGTTGCATCAATTTGTAAATTTTTTATTGTGGCACCAGATATAAATCCAAATAATCCATAACATTTACTATCATATATTAAGTTATCAGAACCATCTCTTATATGATAATCACAACTTGAAACCGGCAAATTCGATATCGTATATCCACATCCATCAAAAGTACCTTTAAACGGATTGCTAGAAGTTCCTATTGGTATCATAGTATCTGAAGATGAAAAATTAATATTTTTTCCAAGCACAACACCTGTATATTGAACACCGTTGTTTACATTAGTAGCAAAGTTTTTTAAATCTTGTACTGTATTTATCACCAAATCTATAAATATTGCTTTACCCGAGTTATTTGTTATTGTATGCCCTTTGTAATCGAATGAATAAAACATTTTTTCAAAAGATTCCCAACCTGTTGCTCCAATTGTGATATTGTTTTCTAAATAAACAAACGTACTTGACAAAGAAATAGATGGGGCTTTATCATTGGGAAAATTTCCACCTTTAATAATATAACCTAAGATTCTTAATCCATTCTCAGTGTATATATACGCTGTATCCGACATGCCACCTGAATAAGTATGGTAAAATTCTAGAGTATTTTTTGATGAATTTGAATAAACCTTATAGAATTGCTCATCTCCTCTTCCAAGAATAGGATCATATTCATAATACATTGTGGTAGTTACTCCGCCATAAGTAAATGTGAAATTACCACTATTTGTCACTGCTCCTTCACTTTCTTTTTCTTTCTTGTTATGTTCTATTATCCCAAAAATACCGATTGAAAAAGATGTTATTGCAAGAACAATTGCAACTAAGATCAATATTATTTTCCATTTACTTATCTTTTTGTCCATCTTCCCCTATTTTCTGTCTTTCTTATTAAATATAAACTACATACACTTAAAAGTCAAGCATTTTAGTTTTGATCACGATATCCAAAATAAATTGTTTGAACACATGTGCTCCTGTTATAAAAAAGGAAACTCTGTTAAGTTTCCTTTTTACAACTATAATTTACTTATCTTTTTTGTCAGTAGTTTTTGGCTTTGGTTTTTCATCAACTTTGTCTTGTTATTTTGTATCAACGTCTTTTCCAAGAGCTTTGTTTAGTTCGGCAAATTCTTTTTCCGCCTCACGACGAATATTCTCAAGATCCGCTTTACTTATCACTCCTGCTTTTGCAAGAGCTTCAGCTGTGTCAAGACGAGATTTTATATCTCTCGTTTTATGTTCTTCCAAAGCTTCACGTTTTGCTTTTTCTTGATAAGCTTTCTTTTCTTTTTCCTTTTTCTCAATAGCTTTTTCAACATCTTCAACTTCAGCACCATTGAAAAGCATTTCAAATTCTTCTTTGTATATAGTCTCTTTGTTGATCAAGATCTGTTCAACCTTTTTGAGCACATCTTTTTTATTTGTTAAAATTTCTTTAGCTTGTTTGTGAGCTGTTTCTATAATTGTCTTAACTTCCTTATCAATTTCTGTTGCAAGATTTTGACTATATGGAGTTCTCTTTTGGTAATCACGACCAACAAATATTTCACCACCTTCACCAAAACTTATCAATCCAATTTTGTCTGACATACCCCATTCAGCAACCATTTTATGAGCAAGTTTTGTTGCTCTTTCAATGTCGTTTGATGCACCGGTAGTGATATCATCAAGCATAACTTCTTCTGCTGTTCTTCCACCCAACATCATTGCGATAGTATCTAATAATTTTTGTTTTGTTACATGGGTGCGATCCTTCTCATCAAATGTGAGAGTATATCCACCAGCCATTCCTCTTGGAATAACCGAAATTTCTTGAACATCATCACAATTTTTCAAACTTTGAGCTACAATCGCATGTCCTGCCTCATGAATTGCAGTAATATGCTTGTCTTGTTCTGTGATAACTCGAGAAACTTTCTTTGGTCCCATCAATACTTTGTTGATACCTTCTTGAATATCGACCATTGTTATCTTGTATCTTCCATCTCTAGCAGTCATAAGTGCAGCTTCGTTCAACACATTTTCAATATCTGCACCAGCAAGACCACTTGTAAGTCTAGCAATACGTTTAATATCTACATCTTCACTCAAAGGTTTGTTTTTAGTGTGAACTTTGATAATTTCTTCTCTGCCTTTCACGTCTGGAAGATGAACATAAATTTGACGATCAAATCTTCCTGGACGAGTGAGAGCCGGATCAAGAACATCTGCCCTATTCGTCGCAGCAAGCACTATAATACCACTGTTTGATTCAAACCCATCCATTTCAACCAATAATTGATTGAGAGTTTGTTCTCTTTCATCATTTCCGCCACCAAGTCCAGCACCTCTTTGACGACCGACAGCATCAATTTCATCTATAAATATAATACATGGTGCATTTGCTTTTGCATTGTCAAACAAATCTCTAACTCGACTTGCTCCCACACCAACATAAAGTTCCACAAAATCACTACCAGAAATACTAAAGAATGGAACTTTGCTTTCTCCCGCAACTGCTTTTGCCAGCAAAGTTTTACCTGTTCCTGGAGGTCCTACCAAAAGGACGCCCTTTGGAATTCTTGCACCGAGTTCTGTAAATCTATTTGGATTACGCAAGAATTCAACAATTTCTTTTAGTTCTTGTTTTTCTTCATCTGCACCAGCAACGTCAGAAAATTTCACATTAGAAGACACCACAAGTTTTGCTTTGTTCTTTCCAAAACCAAAACCTTTGTTGTTTCCGCTCATTGCTTTGAATATAAACACCGCAATTACAATTGTTATTATAATGCTGATATAAGGCATGATACTTGCAAACCAGCCTTCAGATTCAAACTCATATTTAGCATCAACGAGCACTGCTCCTTCTTTCAAAACCTTGTTTCCTTGAGCATCCTGTGTATACATTGAGTCATTATATTGATCAATGAATTCTTGCAAACTATTGATACTCATATAGGTACAATAAGCATCTACATCTTCTGGGAAGTCCTTGTCAGAAACGCCATCATTATAACGAATTCTCACTGTATATCCATAAACATCAATTTCCGCAACTTTTCCCGCATAGACTTGTTGTTGAAATTCACTATATGATATCTCTTTTGATTTTTCATTTGATCCCATTACCCAATAAATGATCATTACAGCCAATAATATAATAATGCCATAAATCAAGAACGTCTTTAATGGGCTTTGTTTTTTCTTTTCCATTTTTTCACCTCGATAACCTGTATTATATCACATTCCTCAAATATTAACAAATAAATTTAACAATTTGAAAAGAAAATATATTTTATTTTATCGCTAAAACATTCTAAATATTTACCAATTTGGATAAATTAATAAAGGTTTTGATATAAAAATTCTTTGAAAATTTGTTATCTAAACTGAATTTTAGTTTACAATTTTATTTTGATATGTTAGACTGAAAGTGTAAAAAAGGAGAATTATATGTCTACATTAGGTTTGATTATTGACATTGTTGTTGTCTTGCTTGTAGCTTTATTTGGTTTTATTGGTTATAAGAAAGGCTTCTTGAAATCACTTATTTCATTATTTAGCTGGATAGTATGTTTGCTTGTTGCATTCTTTACTGCAAAATATGTTGCAAGTTGGATCAATGGAATCTATGATTTTTCTGGTTTGATTGGAGATAAGGTTGCAAAATCTTTACAAAAAGAAAATTCATATTTCTCTTTGGCTGTATCTACATTTGGCACAAAAGAGAATTTGATCAATGCTGGTGAAGCAGCTTCAAGTGGCTTTATTGAAAAATTGATCAAAGTGATTTTCAACAACTCAAAAGTTGATATGACAAGTAGCAAAACTGTTGGTGCTGTCATTGGAGACTCTGTTGGTGAAATCTCTATGGTTCTCATTGCAGGATTGTTGGTATTCATTGTTCTTATGATTCTTTTCAAAATCATTGGAAAAATATTTGACAAAATCGCAAGCATGAGAGTTATTGGTGGAATCAATAAGATTTTGGGTCTTGCATTTGGAGTATTGAAAGCTATTGTTGTAATCATTGCAATCAATTTGCTCATAATTGCTCTATCTCATCTCCCTGTCGTAAACAAAACAATCACTCCATTGATTCAAGATCATACAAAAGTGGAAAAGGTTGTACACGACAAAACAGACAAAATGTTTAATAAATATGTGGTAGAAGGCAAAGTCCTTGAAGAATGGACAAAAGACTTCTGGAAAAAATAAAAGGAAACATCATGGGATTATACGAAACACTTAAAGACAGAAATTTATTATATCAATGTACAGATGAAGAAAAGTTGAAAGGAATGCTAAGTAGTGGCATTCCTATTACTTTGTACGAAGGAACCGATCCTACGGCAGATAGTTTACATATCGGACACTGTGTCCCATATTGCATATTAAGAAGATTCCAACAAGCAGGACATAGAGTACTTCTCCTTATGGGCGGAGCTACAGCATGCGTTGGAGACCCAAGCGGAAAAACCGAAATGAGAAAAATGCTCACAAAAGAGCAAATCAATGAAAATATTGAAAAAATCAAAAACACTCTCAAAGTTTTCCTAGATTTTGAAGGAGATAATCCTGCTATTATTGTCAACAATGCCGATTGGTTCAAAGGATATGACTATATCGATTTTATGCGTGAAGTTGGCGTACATTTTAATGTAAATAAAATGCTTTCAAATGAAATCTATGCAAACCGAATCGAAGAAGGAGGATTGACTTTCTTTGAGATGGGATATATGTTGATGCAAGCTTATGACTTTGTTCATCTTAACCGAGAATATGGTTGTACTCTGCAATATGGTGGCGGAGATCAATGGGGAAATATTGTTGCTGGTGTCGAACTTCAGAGAAAATTGAATTTCATGAACGGAACTGATATTCAACTTGTTGGCGCTACCAACCCACTTCTCCTCACTCCAGAAGGCAAAAAGATGGGCAAAACTGAAAATGGTGCAATCTGGATAGATAAAGATAAAATTAGCGCTTATGATTTCTATCAAGGCGTATACCAAACTCCTGATGCATGTGTTGAAATGATGTTTGCATTGTTTACTGACCTACCTATGACAGAAGTAAGAGAATTGATCAAAACTGATATAGTTGGAAGCAAAAAACGTCTTGCTTACGAAATTACCAAATTTATTCGTGGTGAAGAAGATGCCATTGAGGCTGAAAAAATGAGTCAAAATTTATTTGCTAGCAATGCTATAAACAAAGACAATGCCCCAACATTTGAATATGATATGACAGCTGATTCTGTTGGAGTACTTGACTTGCTTCTTGAAGCAAAATTTGTTACCTCAAAAGGTGAAGCAAGAAGATTGATTGAACAAAAAGGTTTATCAATAGACGGTGAAGTTATCACTGACACTTATATGACAATCTCTAAAGCAGAACTTGAGGAAGGAAAACTTTTCAAGAAAGGTAAAAAGAATTTCTTACTTATTAAAATAAAATAGACGAAGTTAAACTTCGTCTTTTTTGTTTAAAAATTTATTTGCACCTTGACAAAATGTATTATCTATAATATACTTTGCTTGTAATGGAGAAAATATATGCAATATGTTAATGGATTAAATGAATCACTTGTTATCAATTTTTTGAAAGCATTTGTTGCAAAAGGATCAAAATTTGAAACAAAATATTACTTTGATGAAATGTGTGATTTCGGTTGGATTTATGAAATAATCGTAAAGAATAAAAATGAATCTCAGATATGTATGTATAAATTCAATATACAAGACTTCTCATTTATTGGGACTATATCTCATGGCAAAAACTCTGTTGAACGCTTTGACTATAGTGAAGAATGGCAAGAATATGTATACAGACTTTTAAATATGGGAATATTGAAGGCAATCAAAGGAAATCAAAAAACATACAAAGAGGACTGTGATATGATCAAAGAAAACAGATCAAATGCAAAATTATAAAAAATCCACAAACATTGTGGATTTTTTGTTATTCTAAACATTAAATTTGAAAAGCATTATATCTCCGTCAAGCACGACATACTCTTTTCCTGCGCTTATAATTTTTCCTTTTTCTTTACATAAATTGTAATCACCAAGAGTGATCAAATCATCATACTTGACAACATCAGCCCTGATAAATCCACGTTCAAAATCTGTGTGTATTTTTCCTGCCGCTTGAGGAGCAAGCGTTCCTTTTTTTATAGTCCAAGCACGAACTTCTTTCTCTCCTGCCGTGATGAAGGATATAAGTCCTAACAAATGATAACTTGCAACAATCAATTTATCCAAACCAGACGAATCGATACCAAGTTCGGTCATAAACATCTCTCTGTCTTCTGCCGGCATATCTATCAATTCTTCTTCTGTCTTGGCACAAAGTGAAATTACTTCTGCTCCTTCTGCTGCCGCCATGTCTTTAATCAAAGATATATTCGAAATTTGGAAATCGTCAAGTTCATCACTTGTGTTGGCTACATAAATAATAGGTTTTGTTGTAATAAGGAAGAAACTATCAACAATTTTCTTGTCATCTCCTTCAACTTCAAGCAATCTTGCTGGTTTTTCTGTTTTCAATAAATCAAAGATCTGATTCAACAACTCATATTCTCTTTGAGTAGCCAAATCTGCAGCGCCACCATGAACAACTTTTTTGATTTTATCAATTCGCTTTGTTACTGTATCAATATCTGCAAGAATCAATTCCATATTTATTGTATTGATATCTCTGAGTGGATCAACCGAGCCATCTACGTGAATAATTTTATCATTTTTGAAGCATCTCACCACATGAACAATCGCATCAACTTCTTTGATATGACTCAAAAACTTGTTTCCAAGGCCAGCACCTTCGCTTGCACCTTTCACAAGTCCAGCAATATCTACAAATTCTATTTGAGCTGGAATAATCTTTTTGGTATTGTATAGCTCTGCCAATTTGTTAAGTCTGTCATCAGCGACATCAACAACACCAACATTTGGTTCTATTGTACAAAACGGATAGTTTGCACTTTCTGCTCCTGCCTTAGTAATCGCATTGAAAAGCGTACTTTTCCCTACATTTGGTAATCCTACAACTCCTAGTTTCATATAAATCCTTTTGTTCTAAATTTTGCAACTTAATAATACAATAAATCAGAGAAAATTTCAAGTGAAAACATCAATTAAACATATATTTATAGGATTTATTCAAGGATTGACCGAATTTTTGCCAGTATCAAGCAGTGGTCATATTGTTTTGTTCGGATCAATGTTTAGTTTGGACAACCTTATGTTGATAAGTATTGTCGCCCATATAGGAACTTTGTTTGCAGTTTTGTTTTGTTATCGAAACAAAATCATTGAACTAATCAAACATCCAAAAAATCCTACAAACTTAAATCTGATTTTAGCAACAATTCCCGCTGTTGTTATTGTCTTAATTTTCAATGAAAAAGTCGAATCTTTATTTTCAATTAAGAGTTTGACATGGGGATTTATTATATCTGCCTTTTTGTTGCTGATTGCAGATTTCAAACCCAACAAAAACAAATATATAAACAAAAGAGCATCTTTCATCATGGGTATAGCTCAGGGACTAGCAATCTTGCCAGGAATTTCAAGAAGTGGTGCTACTTTAACGTGTGGTTTGTTGTGTAATAGAAACAAAAAAGAAACTCTAGACTTTTCTTTTCTTATGAGTATTCCAATAATTTTGGCTAGCGCTGTATATGAAAGTTTCAACTTATTCTCAAGTCAAATAAATATCGAATGGGGAAACATTTTTCTCGTTATGATTTCTTCGTTTATTTTCGGTATTTTATCAATCAAACTCATGTTGAAAATTGTGAAGAACAATAAACTTTATTATTTCAGTATATACATGGTTGTATTGAGTTTGCTTATTGTGTTTTTATTTTAAATTTAATTATAAATTTAGAATCTATATTTTTTCATATTCTGTTTGACATAAAATTTTTAAATGCTTATAATAAGGATATATGAAAACTTGGATGAAAGTTAGTGTCTGTATAGGCCTTTGCTTAATGGTTGGCTTTACATGTATTGGATATGCTGCGATTTCTGATACACTGTGGATCAGTGGCTCGTCAAAGGTCGAGATACCGTCCGGCTTATTTATTACC
>JAFVPU010000099.1 GCA_017505165.1 Clostridia bacterium | reverse complement strand
CTTTTAGTTCCATAAATTTCTCCTTTTTTATATAAAAATTATACTTAAATTACAAACAAAAATCAACAAATTTTGATATATTATTTCTTAAATCTATTTTTCTTTTTGATAAGATTTTTCTCTTTTCCATTGTTTCCAGGAATATAATACTCTCTGTCTTTTAGTTTATTTGGAAGGTACTGTTGTTTTACATAGCCACCATAGTTATGTGGATATTTGTATTCAGTTGGATTTTCAATATCATAATGATAATTTTTCAAGTGCTCTGGAATATTATCATCAGGATTAAACTTCGCATCTTCTTTTGCCTTATCCATAGCAACAATTACACTATTCGATTTCTCTGCTTCACACACATATATTATCGCATGACAAAGAGGAATATTTCCTTCCGGCATCCCAAGATTTTTGACAGCATTCATTGCCACCATAGCCATAAGCGCAGCATTACTGTCAGCCATACCCACATCTTCACTGGCATGAGCAATCAATCTCCTACAAATAAGCAATGGATCACAACCTGCCTCAATAAGTCTTTGAGAATAATATAAAGCGGCATCACTATCACTGCCTCGTAGACTCTTACAGAAAGCACTCAGCATATCATAATACGTATTTTCATCAACAGAAATTACAGGTTGTTGAATACATTGACTAGCTACAAGTTTATTGATCTCGATCTCTCCTTTTTTATTTGGCGAAGTTGTTGACACCGCAAGTTCAAGCGCATTATATGCAGAACGCAAATCACCGTTACTAAACAAAGCCAAATGATTCAAAGCATCCCCATCAATTTTTATATTCAACAATCCATATCCTCTATCTTCATCTTTGAGAGCTCTCACGATAGCATCTTTGATATCAGCAATACCTAAAGCATTGAATTTGAAAACTCTTGACCTGCTAACAATAGCCGGAGTCATACTTATATGCGGATTTTCTGTTGTTGTTCCAATGAATATTATATATCCTCTTTCAACAGCTTCAAGTACACTGTCGCTTTGCGCTTTGCTCCAACGATGACATTCATCCAAAATCAAAACAGTACTTTTCCCTGTCAATTCAAAATTCTTCTTTGCAGACTCAATAACACGCTTCGCATCAGCAACACCACTCGACACAGCATTGAGTTTCTCATATTCAAGATTCAAAGAGTTGGCAACGATATAAGCGAGTGTAGTCTTTCCAACTCCTGGCGGACCATAAAAAATACAACTGCCCAATCTTCCCATTTTTAAGGCACGTCTAATCAAACTATCTTTTCCAACAATATGTGCTTGTCCGACGAACTCATCAAGAGATCTTGCTCTCATCCTTTCAGCCAAGGGTACAAACACATGATCTAATTCTTCATTTATTTTTTTCATCACTTTATTATAGCATAAAAAGTTCAATTTGTGTTGATTTTATACAAAATTTTTATTTTTTATATACTTAATTGAAGTTAAAACTTACTTTTCGTATTTTTCCATTAAGTTTGAATATCATTTTGAAAGGTAAAAAATATTTATTTGCACAGACTCGCATTTGCTTATTTTTGAAATCCAATCTAAATATACCTTTCACTATACCAATAAAATTTGAAAAATTTTTCTTTTCCACAAAATTAAGCGGATTATACACCATATCAATCATTGCTTTATGTTTTATCTTTTTCAAATCAAATTTGTCAGAATATATTATCACGTTGAAAAATTTGTACCATGCAGAATTGTCATACAAAAATTCAACCCTACCTTGACAAGTAAAATATAGTTTATCGTCAACCTTTTCTATATCGGAAACGTTTTTTACAGCAATTCGTCTATCCTGATATTTTAAAAATATTTGATCGTTTATCATAATATATTTAGCGTTTGAAAGATTTATAAAATGTCTATAATACGAATTGAATTCAATCCCATTCTTTTTTATTTTAATATTACTAATTCTTCTTACAGATTTAGATTTTCGATTTAAAACAAAAAACGTCAAAATAAATGTAGAAACATACACAACCACACAAATAATCATAAATAAATCTTTACCTTTAAGAAAAATTTTAAAATATATTTGACAAATTAAAAACTAAAATCTAGAATAATTACATGGAGGATATATGAAAGCAAAAATAGGTTTAAATGGATTCGGCCGTATTGGTCGTCTTATATTACGTGCAAGTGTTGGAAGAAATGACGTTGAGGTTGTTGCAATTAACGACCCATTCTTAACAACAGATTACGCATGCTATTTGTTTAAATACGATTCAATTCATGGTAAAGCAAACGCAGAATTGAAGGTTTCAGGTGAAGACTTGAAATTAAATCGCAAAACAATCAAATTCTTTGCAGAAAAAGAACCTGAAAACATTGATTGGAAATCAGCTGAAGTTGATTATGTTATCGATTGTACAGGCAAGTTCACAAATGCTGATGACGCCATTCGTCATCTCAAAGGCGGAGCAAAAAAAGTTATTATCTCTGCACCTGGAAAAAACTGCCCAACCTTTGTTATGGGTGTAAATGAAGACAAATATGATTCAAGCATGAAAGTTGTTTCAAATGCAAGTTGTACAACAAACTGTCTTGCACCATTGGTGAAAGTAATCAATGATGTATATGGTATAGAAGAAGGTTTGATGAGCACCATTCACTCTACAACTGCGACTCAACTTACAGTCGACGGAATCTCAAAAAAGGATTGGCGTGGTGGTCGTGCAGCAAGCACAAACATTATTCCAAGTTCTACAGGCGCAGCAAAAGCTGTTGGAGAAGTTTTGCCAGAACTCAAAGGCAAGCTTACAGGAATGAGTTTTCGTGTTCCAACAATTAATGTCAGCGTCGTTGACTTCACTGTAAAACTTAAAAAACCTACAACCTACGAACATATTTGTAAAACAATAAAAAAATACAGCAAAGATGTTATTCCAAATGTTCTCGGATACACTGATGAACCTGTTGTTTCAAGTGATTTTATTGGAGATAGTCATACATGTATCTTTGATGAAAAAGCAGGCATCATGCTCAGTCCAAATTTTGTGAAACTTGTTGCATGGTATGACAACGAATGGGGT
>JAFVPU010000098.1 GCA_017505165.1 Clostridia bacterium | reverse complement strand
CTACCTATACTGATTATTGTCGTTCAATATCTCAACCGCCTTTTCTATCATTTTATCTTGCTTCATTATATTGCTATAGAATTCAAACGTCGATATATCTTTATATGAAAGTCTTGAATCATAATTCTTGCATTGAATGAGCAATTTATTTTCGAAATCAACCACGTCGACGCCTTTGTCGATCGAAGATAATCCTAAATCAATCTTGACCATTGGATCGATATCTTTATATAAAACTCCACCAAAACAAGCACAAGTCCATAATTCTAAAAGATCTCCTTTATCTTTAGGAATTTGTTCTTCTTTCGGTCGAATTGATAAAGATGCTTCTAAATCATTATATTTGGTTCTATAAGATCGTCTTAATTGATTATATAATTCTTGTTTTTCATCTCTTTTACCATGCATAATTATTTCAAATTCTTTTCTTCCAATCATTTGAAAACGAATTTCAAATTAATAAAAAACGATAGAAGAAAGGGAAATCTGCGATTTCCATTTGTTTTTATAAAATGAGCAAATCTGTGATTTGCTCATGTCGATTGAAACATCTAATAATCAAGATATAGATTTTGGATCTCTCTGTCCAATTTGTAATGCTGATCCGGAGGATCTGCATTGTCAGATTTGTTATTGCGATTTAAGCGGGGATTCTTCTAATCTCCGCATCTGCAAGGATTGCCTTTTGGAATCTTTCAAAGTAAATGATTATGTCTTTCAATGTCCACATTGCAAAAAACCGTTGGAAATTATATCATTTATTGATATGTTATCACTCATGGATATTGAAAATATATTTTCAGCTATTGGCAAGAGACTATTTGATGATATAATGTTTACTAATCTATCAACTAAAAATAATGGAGCGACCTTATATAATATCTTGACAATTGACTGCAATTATATATTGGAAAATATCGATTCTATCTATCGAATTTATTTAATGACTCTTATTGAATCACCAAGAATTCCACATGTTTCTAGGTCGACATTTCGCTTTAAACCTGAGAATTTTATTTATTGGTGGGATGCGATTAAGGATAGAGAAGAAACGGAATGTGAGGATTATTCAACCGAGAAATTGGAAGAAGAAGTCCTTAAATATAAAAATAGCAAAAAGAAAAGTTTACTTAAATTGCCATTTAAGAAATCGATAGAATCGCTAAAATTGAAACCATATATAATCTATCACTGTATGAATTTGGTCGCAAAAAATCGTCATGTTTCGATCAAAGATATTGAGACAACAAAGAAAGCTATTATGGAAGAACATGTTTGGTCATCACGTGATGAAGTAACCTGCGATCGACTTTTATTCAAATGCTCAACTGATTGCGGTGGATTTGTTATGGGTGATTATACTTGCAATCTTTGCAATGCGAATTATTGCAGAAAATGTGGATTAATATTGGATGAAACACATACTCCAGAATTATGCAAATCAAATAGCAGTTCATTCAGATATATCTTATCGACAACGCAGGCTTGCCCAAAATGTGCGATAAGAATAAATAAATCAGAAGGATGTGATGTTATGTTTTGCACATTTTGCCATATTTGCTTTTCATATAACACTGGAAAAGAATTAAAAGGCAATTTGCATAATCCACATCGTCTTGAGTGGTTGAAGAGTTTAGATAAACCAGCAACGTTTAATGAAAATGAGAATGGTGTTTGCATAGATGTTAGAAATTATACTTTCGATAACTTGCGTGAAGATTATTGGTTAAGAGGTCGTATGTTGCTATTCCAAGATATAATAAACGAGCTTGAAGATCGAATTAATAATTCTAATTTATATAGAGCCATACGAAATTATATAAATTTTAAGATGCTACCTAGATATAAATTATCTAAATCTGATCTAATAGAAATTGCCGATACGGTATTCCTTTCAATGAGGATGAATGATATTCATGATCGATTGCGCACTTTGATCGATACTATTGTTGATTATATGCAATATTATTCCCAAATAACCGAATTGGAAGAGAAAGACACTTTATTAATGCTCGATTTATATAAGTTTATAGAGACTTATGTCTTTGAATTAATCGATTTGATAAAAAAATTAAAATTACCTTGCTCTAGTTTTGAAAGTATTACTAGATTTAGTGATAAATGCGAAAGATATATGAATAAAACTGAATATAGAAGACTTTATATAACTCTCGACTTTAGTAGCGTTACCAAGGGACGTCTAATGTTTAAACGTATTTGTGGAGAAGATTCGCCATATAATATTGTCCTTAATACCGATCCTGTTGATCTTCCTTTTGAAATTAATCACAATAAAAGGATGATCGATTCGACCGAATCGATTGATCGATTCGGTCGTCCTAATATTGAATCCATTAAGACAAATGAAAAATTCGACTTAAATATTGATCTTAGTAATAATATTCCTCAAACATTTGAGCCGACGTTTTATATTAAAGGTATACCATGTGGTCTTGAACCAATCGATCCATTTAAAAATGGATTTGATGACGAATCATTTGAAATATATAGATCGAATGATTTATGGGTTGGATCATTATTAAATTATATATTTATGGAAATTTATTTTGGTCGACCTTCAAATTTACCAAAACTCAGCTTAATAAAAGATATAAATT
>JAFVPU010000097.1 GCA_017505165.1 Clostridia bacterium | reverse complement strand
TTCATTGACTATAAATAATCAATCTAAAGAAGGAAAAAAAGATATTTATGTTTGCAAAGATTCAAAATATAAATATATAAAATATGTGAATCAAAAAGGTCGATGCACAATATGTTGTTCTATTCAACAAGTTCCTATAAATACTTTCGAGCAATTCTATTGTCATTGGAAATTAACTGGAGAAAAAGATCCAGAAATTGAAAAAATGCTTGGATCTATAAAAACTCAAATACCAACTGATTTCAGCGATACGATTTCACCTGGTAAATTATGCAAATTATCACCACAAATGAAAATTAAATTTGGAAATGATATAAATCTATTTGCTCTAAGCATTTTATCTGTCGAACAACCAATTTCATATAGCAATGTTGTTGATTATCTAAAACGTCCTATATTTGTTGACGTCGAAGAAGCAAATGTTATATTAATCGATGAGCAAAGAACCTATGTTCGATCGTATGATAATAAAAAGAAATCAATTATTGCTTATAGATTCCCAACAAATACTTTCATATTAGTATATCAAGAAAAAGATGGATATCGACCAGCATTATTCCATCTTGCAAAGATCAATCAAATCTCAACAATACCTTTATCTAAAAAATGGTGTGAAGAAAATAATATTTCAATTCCAATGAATATAGAAAGTTTGAAAACACTTCATTCTGCTTCAAATGAAATAGTAGAAGTATTATATTGCGAAAACAATACAAATAATTGCATTGCGATAAGAATTGGAGGTCGAATTATACCTGTAAAGAATATATCTATTGATAAAGTATCAAAAATTTTAGAAACAAATGCGATTGTTTATATCGACGATATGGACTGCATAAATACTTCAAATGAGAAAAGTATAGACTATTCATCACCTAAAGTAATAATTGATAACATGCGCGGTCTTTTATATATAATAATGTTTATTAGCACATTTGTTTATAAAATTTCAATTTTCGATGATAAATTCGAAGCTATGATAAAAAATAATATTGTTTCAAATGAAAAATTAAAATATGGAAAGTATTCAATTTATTCAAATGGAGTTCCAAATATAAACGATTTTGAAATAACAAAAGAAGGTCTTGAGTTCATAAAAAAGAAAATAGTATTTGATGAGCTTGAATTCTTAGACAATGATAATTTAGAATTATACTTGAAATTATCAATATTTAGTGAGCTTTCGTAGAAAGGTCACGCTCGCCTCACCATCTTGATAATAGATCGTTATCTAAAAACCATTTATAAGCATATCGGCAATTGCATTGATTTGATTTATCAGAGATATCAATGTCATGATCGAATGATTTCATTACCTCATTTAGCGTTGAATTATTCATCGTATTGCATGATCGACCACGATTATCTTTTCTTTTATCTTCTATTATTTCATTTGCTCTTTCTTCACGTTCATATATTAAGAATTTTGGAAGACGTGAAGGATTTTTTTACACAATGCCTTTTATTTCATGATCGCCACAATCAAATCTTGTCAATTCTTTAGTTGTTCCATCTTTCATATAAATGAAATTGTTGATAACTATACCTATTGGCTTTTGCTTTATGTCGGCATTTTCATAAAATTCAGCAAACGATATGTCAGCAGGAAGTCCACAGAATAATTCTTGATGATTCTTTTTATAATTCACGTCGTCATCTTCAAAATATGGAATATAATTTAAATAACACAAGAATTTCATAAGAATTTCATTATTAAAAGCTTCTTCTACAAATCTCGTATATGCTTTGGTTTCGTCGATCAAATTAGAAATAGTCGTTTGAGCGTCAACAGAGAAGATTTTTTTGCTACCTATAATGGCGTCGATCTTTTCTTTAAATTCGTCGACATTCTTTATTTCCAACGGCTTTATGTCGACAGTGTCTACTATCTGAACGACTTCATCTTCAATGAAT
>JAFVPU010000096.1 GCA_017505165.1 Clostridia bacterium | reverse complement strand
TTACAGATCGAAATCATGCAGTTGTATAAGCTAAGTAACAATACGGAACAAAAGTTTTTAAAAAATATTTCGAGCAAAACTTTTACGCTTATCGATATTATTGAATCTCACCTAAAAATGAACAATAAATTTAATGAACCTTTTATTAACCTAAAACATGAGCTTGAAAATAGTTTGAATAAATCACATTTATATAAATCTATGTCAAACAGTGAAAAAATTTATTATGATTTTCAAAATCTTGTGAAAAAAATCGAAAAAACGTTAAAATTAACAATATAAAAAAATAGGGTTAATTCCCTATTTTTAAAACTTCATATATTTATGAATTAAATTTTGATTCAATTTCTTTTTCTCTTTTACATAAGGATCGTCAAATACTTCGTAATATTTCTTTTCCATTTTTGCAAGTTCACCATTCGAGCCAAAAGAATAATGTTCTGTCGTATTGAAAATGATATGATCAATCAAAAGCAAATCCATACTTCTGCATGTATTATAAATCTTTTGTGTTGTATAAATATCTTCAAGACTTGGTTCAACAGATCCATGTGGATGGGTGTGGAAAATAACTATTCCTGCGACATTATTTCCAACAACCTTTTCCATCAACTCTTTTATATTGACAGTAATTTCCGTATCGTCCTGTCCATTGTACGTGAAACTTTTCATCACTTTGCACAACTTACTCAAACAAACTACATACATTTTCTCTGAGTCTTTTATTTCATAATTCTTTCTGAAATAATCCACACATTTTTGAGTATTATCCAATGTCTCATTATCTGAATAGTTTTTTGTCAATTTATATTTATCGTAAAATGAAGATAAAACATGTAAGAATAATGCAGTTTCTTCTCCCACACCTTTTTGTTTGATTAATTCCTTATAGTCCGCATCAATCACTTTTGTTATATCACCAAAGTTATCAATTAGTTTATGTGCCAATTCATTTGTATCTTTGAGCGGAATAGAATATGTCAAAAGCAATTCAAGAACTTCATGCTCTGACAAAACATTAAGACCATTCTGTCTTACTTTATCTTTCAATCTCTGTCTATGTCCTGCATGGATTTTAGATTTTCTATTTTCTTTCTTTTCCATCTTTTTCCTTTGTACTGTTGTATTTTAACATAAAACACTAAATTTATCAACTTTTTAAAATACAAAACAGAATATTAACTCAAATAAGACAAAAAATACTTATATTCATTTGTTTGCAAAAAATTTAAAATTTTTATATAATTATTTTACAAAGGGGTAAAAATGAAATTTTTCAAAAAAATATTATTAGCCATAATATTGTTACCGTGTGCATTTATGTTCACGGCATGTTTGAATGCAGAACCAAACATCTATTTGGTTGATGTTGTATTTGATGACAGTGGAGAAGATATTGTATGTACATATATTTATTCAAATGGTTACAAGAAGACTAAGACAATAAAGAATCAAGGAAATATGCCAAAAACAATTATTGATATTTCAAAGAAATTGGGAGAAACCAATGTTTTTGAAATCACCTATTCAGATAACACAACAACAGAAATTTCCATAGATAAAGACTCATTAAATCCAATCACTAAATTTGAAAAGAAATCTGGTTTAAACAACACTTATATAATAACTTATGCTGATGGAACAAATAATGAAATCACTATTGATTCTGATGACGTTGCTGGGATTGTGGACATAACAAAAACTCCAGGAAACTCTGGCAGTTACACCATAACTTATAGTGATGGAACAACCAAGCAAATAGCAATAGAAAACGACAACATTAATTCCATTATTGGCTTTGAGCCAAAACCTGGTTATAAATTCGTTTATGTTATTACTTATGAAGATGGAACAACCAGTGAAATCACAATAGATACAGATGACACGATCTCGGTTGTAGGCATCACGAAAACTCCAGGAAACAATAATAACTATACTATTATGTATAGTGATAATTCAACCAGTCAAATCACCCTTACCGCTGACAACGTTAACTCAATTGTAAATTTTGAAAAGAAAACAGGCAGCGATTCAATCTATATTATTACTTTCGAAGATGGAACGACTGAAGAAATTACAATAACAGGTCAAAATACTTCTAACGAATATTATGAAACTAAAGTTATTGAAACATATAATAAAATTGTAAACTCTGCAGTTATTATACAAGCATCTCAATCTGCAAATGAAAATCTTATAAGTTGTGGCAGTGGTGTTATATATTCAATGGATAAATCATCTGGTGGAAAAACTTATATCATAACAAATCATCATGTGATCGAAGATGAAAATCTTGCAGATAAGATCTCTCAAGAAATCTACATTTTCCCATTTGGCGCAAAATATGGTTTGACTGCGACATGTATAGGAGCATCAGAAAGTATCGACGTAGCTATACTTATGGTCGACACCCAAGCCTTGCTTGAACTTAATGAATATTGTTATGCCCCAGCTATTGCTGAAGACAGAGTTTTAGGCGACACTGCAATAGCAGTTGGTAATCCTGAAAACCAAGGTATGACAATCACTTCCGGACGAGTATCTTTGGAATACAAATATATTGGTGTCGAAGATTCATCTTATGACAGAGTTGTATTTGGTTTGGACACTCCAATAAACTCGGGAAATTCTGGCGGTGGAATATTTAATTTGAACGGAGAACTTATCGGTATTGCTGATGCAAAAATGATCGAATTCATTGATACTGAGAATAATTCCACCGATAACTTAGATAACATGGGATATGCTCTTCCTATCGAATTGGTTGAAGCTCTTGCTGAAAATATATTAGATCAATATAATACTAATCCTACTTACACTCAAGCAAAGAAAATCAAGTTAGGAATAACAATCGAAGTAATAGATTCTCATGCTGTTAAAGATGCCAATGGTATCACTAAAACAACAACCGACGTATCGATCAAATCGATTTCTACAACCGATCTAGCTTATACCAAATTCGGATTAAGACAAAATGATATTTTAAATGAAATTATTATTAATGGAACATCTTATCCTGTCAATTATATATTTGACTTTGATACATATCTCCTATACGTAAGAGCCGGAGATACTGTTAAGTTCAAATATACTCGTGGAGATGTAACATATACCTCAACAACTTATACTATAAAAGCATCTGATATCTCTGTTATTGTTGAATAAAACAAAAAACGACTAGATTAGTCGTTTTTTATTTTTACATTTCTTGCAATGGATCAATACAAATAATATTAAATCCTACTTTCAACGTTTCTTTGAGTGCTTTTATGAGATTTATCTTTGCTTTTGTTGAAGCATCGTTCCCGTCAATTATTTTGCAAGTTGTATACATCTTGTTGAAAGCTTTGCACAATTCCATAACTGATTTTGCCACAATACTTGCATCTCTTTTATTAAATGCTAGTTCTATTACATTTTTGAAATTGTTTATAAGTTTAGCCACTTCAAAAGCATCTTCATTAAGGCAAGAATAATCAGCCTCAACATCACTATTTTCATACTTTCTCAACACACTTTCAATACGCGTATAAGTATAAAGCATATAAGGAGCGGTTTCACCATCAAAAGCAAACGCTTTTTCAACATCAAATATTCCGTCTTTTGCTCTTTCAACTTTGAGTACGCTATAATTCAAAACAGCTCGAGCAACTTTTTTCACCACATCTTCAGGTTTTTCGATTGAAAATTGTCTATCCTTGATCGCTTCTGTTGATTTGTTTGTGATATGTTCAATAAAATCGACCAACACAGCCTGTCTTCCTCGACGTGAACTAATTTTTCCATCAGGTAAACTAAATCTTCCATAAGGTAAGTGCTCCAATCTATCAGCATATTCAAGTCCTAACATGTCAACAACTTTGAACCATTGTTTGAAATGCAATACTTGTTCAACACCTGTAACATAGAAAGCTTTGTCAAACCTATAATCTTTGAATCTACCTAAAGATGCAGACAAATCACGAGTCGCATAAAGTGTTGTTCCGTCGCTTTTGATAAATAATGCTGGAGGCATATCATATTCTGACAAATCCACAATTTTCGCACCTTGACTGTCTGATAATAGGTTTTTATTATTTAATAATTTCAACGTATCATCTGTGAATTGTTTGTAATAGTTTTCACCACGATAGTCGTCAAATTGCACACCTAAAATATCGAACATCTTCTTTGCATCTTTCATTGCAATATCTATGATAAACTCATACATTGGATAAATTTCTGGATCTTTATCTTCTATTTTTTTGAATAAATCACGGGCATATTGGGTTAGAGTTTCATCTTCAACTTCCGCTTGGTTAAATTTGACATAATATTCCTGCAAAGCATCATTTCCTCGAGCCTGGACATCATCAAGACTTCCCCATTTGATAAGACCACCAATTATTTTTCCAAACGGTGTACCATAGTCTCCAATAAAGTTCAACCTTTTCACAACATATCCACATTGTTCAAGAATTCTGCACAAACTTTCACCCTCTATCAAAGATTTCAAATGACCAATGTGTAAAAATTTTGCCAAATTTGGACTACAATAATCAACTATAGCAGTCTTTCCTTCTCCAAAACTTATTTTCAAGTCTTTTGAACCAAAATTTTCCAAAAGCATTGAAGCAAATTTTGCTTTATTTAAAAAGAAATTGACATATCCACCAACAACTTCGCATTTGTCAACAATGTCGCCAGATACACTCTCACTTATTTTGTTGGCAATCTCCATTGGACTTGTGTGTAAAACTTTTGCAAAAGAAAAACAAGGCAAAGAATAATCACCTTTGTCTGCTGAAATTGATTCTATAATTAAATTTTCATAATCTGCACCATCAATCTTGTATGTGATGCAATCTGATAGGATCTTCTTGATATTCATAATTTTATATTATCACAACAACTCATTATTTGCAAGACTTTTTTCGTCCGTTTGATTTTGTTTTTCATTTATTTTATCAATTTTTTTAACTATCTCGTTCCAACATTCTTTTTCTTTCGTTTTAAATTGAAAGACATTGATGTCGTTTGCTTTTGCCAACTCACACGTTTTTTCAAAATCATCAATCAATATGTCAATTTCGAAAAATTTACAATACTCTACCTTGTTTGAACAAGACAAAACCACTTTATTTGTTGACAATTTGTTTTCTTCAAACCATTTGTAAACTATATTATTGAATATCTCCAGATTTGGTCTTTTTGAAATAAAATATAATTCATGTCCTTGTCTTTGCAAATATTTGATTGCTTCAACACTTCCTTCAACATTTTTATATTTGCTGTAATTGCAAGGGATAATTATTTTTTCAATCATCTTATTGATCAAACCATTAGATTTTGTATTTGCATTATGCATATAAACATACTTGAATTTTCTAGGATTTTCATTTTGAAAAAATTTGTTGGCAATCAAATATGCCAACGAATTACAATAAAATACAGTTTTATCCAAATCTATCGCAATTTTCATGAGATATTTCAAGTCTTCCTTTAGTTTAATACGCTTGCAGCTGATTTTGTGTAAGCCCTAGTCAGCCCACCTGCACCTAGTTTTATTCCCCCAAAATATCTTACAACCGCCACCAAAACATTGTTTGCCTTTTTCATCTTTATCACATTGAGTATTGGATATCCAGCAGTACCTTTCGGTTCTCCGTCATCACTGCATTTTTCCGCCACCAATTCTTTACTATAGACATAAGCATAGCAAACATGATTTGCTTTTTTATGTTCTTTCTTCAAATTTTCTATCGCTTTCTTTGCTTCGTCTAAAGAATCAAGTTCGTATAAATAAGCAATAAACTTTGATTTCTTAATTTCAATTTCTTCTTTTCTTATTTCCATTTTATTTACTTAAGATTCCCAATCTGTCAACAACATAACCGACAGCCAAAGCCCCTGCACCTGTATGACAACTTACGAATAATGGAAGAGAGTCGCATACGAAGAAAGGCAAATCAGCAAACGCCTCTTTCACTTCATTCATGAATACTTCCAAATCTTTTTTATTCTTTTCTGACACACTGTGTGCAACACTTATTGAAACCATGCCCTGTTTTGCTTCTTCGCTAAACTTGTCTTCGATTTCTTTCTTCACAGCATTGATCATTTTTGCCTTTGCTTGTTTCATTGACATAACTTTTGCATAAGCATCAAGTTTTCCACCATGCAATTGCAAAATAGGTTTAATATTAAGAAGTGTTCCTATTGCTGCAGCTGCAGGGGTGATTCTTCCACCCTTTTTCAAAAATTTCAAAGTATCAACAGCAATATATGCTCCACCTTCACTTTTTGTATCTTCAAGATAATTTTTGATTTCTTCAGCAGATTTTCCACGTCTAATGAGTTCTGCTGCTTGGTACATAGCCATTTTGTTAAGGTAAGAAACTCTTTGATTGTTGACAACAAAAACTCTACCTATAAATTCTTCTTCATGACTTGCATTTATTGCCACATTGCAAGATGCGCTAAGTCCACTGGAAAGAATTATATACACAATCTCATCACAAGTAGTAAGGACTTCTCTCCAAGTTTCCTTTACAATTTCAATGCTTGGTTGAGATGTGCTTGCTTCAGTGTTTTTGTCATTCATGAAGGCAAAAAATTGATCTTGAGTGAGGTTCACTCCCTCATAATATTCTTCACCATTGATAACAAAAGAAATAGGAACAACTTTTTTCACATCACAATCTATTAATTCTTGTTTTGACATATTGGCTGAATTGTCAATAACCAAACCGACTTTCATATTTTCTCCTTTAGCAAAATTCTATTTTTATAGTTTTATTATAATAAAAAAGTAAAATATAAGCAACTAAAAAACGACACAAAAGCAGGTTTTTGTCGATTTGTTGATTTTTCAACAAAAGTTTTGAAAATCTTTTAATAAAATTTGACTTTGACACAACTTTTGTTTAAAATGTTTATATGGAAGTAAAAATCGTAGATTATGGAATGAACGGTGAAGGTGTAGCTTTTTTAGACAACAAGACACTTTTTGTTCCTGTTTCTTTGATTGATGAAACCGTTGATATTACAATAGAAAAGGATTTTTCGAATTATGCAAATGCTCGAGTTGATTTAATCAAACATAAATCAAGCGAGCGAGTATGTCCACCCTGCCCATATTTTGAAAAGTGTGGCGGTTGCGACATTCAGCATATGTCTTACAACGAACAACTTGAATTTAAGTCTTTGTTGGTAAAAAAGACTATTCGAAAGATTTCAAAAATAGATACTGACGTTTCACCAACAATTCCATCTGAATGCCAATATAATTACAGAAACAAAGTCAGTTTCAATGTTGCTGAGAATAAAATAGGATTCTTCGAACGCAACTCAAACACTATTGTTGAAGTGGATAATTGTGCATTGATTTCGGCCAATATGAATGAAATTTTGAAAATCTTTTCAGATTTCTATTCTTCGCTGAATGATAATATAAAAAAGACCATTCGAAATATTGTAATAAGAGATATTTCAAACCAAATCCTAGTAGGAGTTGTAGCCAAATCAAACATAAAACTCAAGGGATTTTATGACTTATTATCGTCAAAATTCAATCAGATCGGTCTTTATCTTATCATCAACAAAAGACACGACTCGGTTGTCCTATCAGGTCAGACAATTCATGTTGCTGGAATTAAAAAAATTTATATTGAAAACTTTGATATTAAATATAGTGTTGATTTGATAAGTTTTCATCAAACCAACTTGAGCATACAGAATAAAATTTATCAAAAAATCTTGGATTATATCAATCCAAATGATATTGTCGTCAATGCTTACAGTGGCGCTGGATTATTATCAGCCATAATTTCAAAAAGATGTAAGCATGTTTACGGAATAGAGATTGTAAACAACTCTCACCAAAATGCAAATAATTTGAAACAACATAATAAGATAGAAAATATGACCAATATATTGGGATCGGTTGATGATAAAATCAAACAATTCGACAAAAAACCTGATGTTATCATATTAGATCCTTCAAAAAAAGGTTGTGGAAAAGTCGTCATGGAGAGTATAATAGGTGTAGATTCAATTATTTATATATCCTGCAATCCAATAGCACTAGCAAAAGACTTGAATTATATATTGCAAGACTATGTTATAGAAGAAGTTTCACCATTTGACATGTTTCCAAATACAAAAAATGTGGAAACAATAGTAAAATTAAAATATAGGAGATAAAAATGATTTTAAGTACAGATTCAACAGCAAATTTACCAAAAGAGTTATACACAAAGCATAATATCAAAATGATTCCATTACAAGTGATCTTGGATGGAGAGGTTTATGACGACTTGTCTGACCAATTGCCCAATAAAGAATTTCACGATAAAATGCGTAATGGAACTGCTCCAAAAACAGCACAAATCAATGCAGAGACAGCAAAAGCATATTTTGAACTTTTATTAAACACAGGTGAAGACGTGATTCATATCAGTTTCTCGTCTGCTTTAAGCGGAAATACCGATACCATCATCAGAATTGCCAACGAACTCAACGAAACACACAAAAACAAAGTCTATGTCATCAATTCACTTCAAGCTTCAGTCGGTGAAGGAATAATTGTATTAAAGGCAAGAGAATTGATTGATCAAAACAAAAAGCCTCAAGAAATTGTAGATGAATTGAATTCATTCAAGCACAATGTTTGTGCATACTTCACTGTCGATCAATTGAAATATCTTGTTCGTGGTGGACGTGTCAGCAAATTCAGCGGAGTTATAGGATCTATCCTTAATATCAAACCTGTTCTTCGCGTAGATGAAGAAGGAAGACTTGTCAGCTTCAAAAAGGTTATGTCAAGAAAGAAATCAATCGCAGAACTTGCAAACATTTGTTGCGAAAAAATTCTTGACAACAAATATTTATTTATCGGTCATGGAGATTGTATTGATGATGCAAATGCACTTGCCGATATGGTTGAAGCAAAACTTGGTGTTCGTCCCACAATCGTAGATATCACTCAAGTTATCTGCTCTCACTCTGGACCAGGAACATTAGCTATATTCTTTGTTTCAAAAGCCGGAAAGTAAATCTAAAAAGAATTTAAAAAACATGTCATTTTCGACATGTTTTTTTATATCAAATCGTCAAGGTTGCTGGTTATCAATCTATATTCTTTTTTGTCAAAGTCGATTATTCCTTCATCACGAAGTTTACTTAGTTCGGTTGACATCGCACTACGATCTACCGCCAAGTATGAAGCGAGTTCGGTCTTGTTGAAAGGAATTTCAAAGTATTCACTCTCTGCTTTCTTTGACATGAGTGTAAAATACGACAACAATTTGTCTCGAATAGTCTTTTTTGACATATGTGTTATCTTATCAAGCAACTCATTGGCCCCATCTGCAACAATTTTCATAAGATTTCTCACAATGAATTCGTGTCTTGGGCATTTGTTTTCACACGGAGTGATCAATCTATGTTTATTCATAAACATTACAAATGTCTTTTCGGTGGCAATAACACTGTCGCGAAAAAATTGTTCCACAGCATAAGCGGACTCAATTCCATACACATCTCCGGGTTTTAATTTCTTGACAACCGAGATATTTCCGAGCGCATCAGTGTTTTCAACAATCGCACTTCCTTTGAGAATAAGCACCACATCTTGTATGTCATCACCCTGGTTGATAATTATGTTGTGTTTATCAAAAGTTTTGAATTTTGTCTTCAAACAATACATCATTGCTTGGCATTCGAACTCGGTCGCATCTTTAAACACCTTTGTTGCTTTCAACAATTTAAAATGTTCCACAAAATCTCCTTTTTGTTGTAAAAACAACACTATTTATATTTTTATTGTATTATAATGGCATCAATAAGTCAAACAAAAGCGCTAGTTTGATTTAAAAAAAACAAAAAGATTTTTGGATTGAAAAAGATTTTTGTTTTAAAAAATATTATATTTTACAAGTGAGGATTCTATGAAAGTGATTAAAAGAAGCGGACAAGAAGTGATCTTCGACGAAGACAAAATCCGCATTGCTGTTGGAAAAGCCAACAATTCTATTGATGAAGTTTCAAAGCGTCTTAGCGATGAGCAAATTGAAAATATAACTAGAAGTGTAACCGCTGAGTGCGATAATATGGGTCGTGCTGTGAGTGTTGAAGAAATTCAAGACATGGTCGAACTAGCAATTATGAAAGAAGGCAAATTTGAAGTTGCCAAACATTATATTACATATAGATATGATCGTCAGCTTGCTCGCCAAGCGAACACCACTGACGCAAAGGTTTTTTCATTGATCAATTGTGAAAATGAGGAAGTTAAACAAGAAAATAGCAACAAAAACCCTATTGTCAACAGTGTTCAACGAGATTATATGGCTGGAGAAATGAGCAAAGACTTGACAAAACGTTTCTTGCTTCCAAAAGAAATATGGCAAGCTCATGAAGATGGTCTTATTCACTTCCATGATGCTGACTATTTTGCTCAACGCATGCACAACTGCGACCTTGTTAACCTTGAAGACATGCTTCAAAACGGAACCGTTATATCGGGCACTCTCATTGAAAGACCACATTCATTCTCAACTGCATGTAACATAGCAACACAAATAGTTGCACAAGTAGCATCAAGTCAATATGGTGGACAATCCATCAGTTTGTCTCACCTTGTACCTTTTGTTGAAGTCAGCAGACAAAAAATCAAAAAGACTGTTGAAGAAGAACTAAAAAGAGCATGTGGTAAGGTTGATGAAGTTTTACTTCACACAATCACTGAAGAACGCGTGAAAAAAGAGATTGCCAATGGTGTTCAAACTATTCAATATCAAATAATCACTTTGATGACAACAAATGGACAAGCTCCATTTGTAACAGTCTTCATGTATCTTGGGGAAGCCAAGAATGAACGTGAACGTGAAGATCTTGCCATGATCATTGAAGAAATGCTCAAACAACGTTACAACGGTGTTAAGAATGAAAAAGGTGTTTATATTACCCCAGCTTTCCCTAAACTTATTTATGTTTTGGAAGAAAGCAATATTCACCCAGATAGCAAATATTATTATCTCACTGAAATGGCTGCAAAATGTACTGCAAAACGTATGGTTCCAGATTATATTTCTGAAAAGAAAATGAAAGAACTAAAAGTTGACAAAAATGGTGAGGGGCATTGTTATACTTGCATGGGTTGTAGAAGCTTCTTGACTCCTTTCGTTGACGAAAATGGCAAGCCAAAATATTATGGCCGATTCAATCAAGGTGTTGTTACTGTAAACCTTATAGATATAGCATTGTCAAGTCATAAGAATATGAAAGAGTTCTGGAAAATATTTGACGAACGTATGGAATTGTGTCATCAAGCACTTCAAGTTCGTCATGAGCGACTCACTGGAACAACAAGTGATGCTGCTCCTATCTTATGGCAACACGGAGCACTCGCAAGACTCAAACCAGGCGAAAAAATTGACAAACTTCTTCATGGCGGATATTCAACTATTTCTCTTGGTTATGCTGGTCTTTGGGAAACAGTTTATTATCTCATTGGCAAAAAACTCACCGAAGAAGAAGGCAAAGCTCTTGGTCTTGAAATAATGAAGAAACTCAACGAGTACACAAAGAAATGGAAACAGGCAGAAAATATTGACTATTCTCTTTACGGAACACCGCTTGAGAGCACAACATACAAGTTCTCAAAATGCTTACAAAGAAGATTTGGCATTATTCCTGGTGTAACAGACAAAAACTATATTACAAACAGTTATCATGTACATGTAACTGAGCCAATCGACGCTTTCGAAAAACTCAAACTTGAAAGTGAATTCCAAGCATTGAGTCCTGGTGGCGCAATCAGTTATGTAGAAGTTCCAAACATGCAAGATAACATTGAAGCAGTTATGCAAGTGATCAAATTTATTTACGACAACATTATGTATGCCGAACTTAACACAAAATCAGATTTCTGCCATGTTTGTGCTTATGACGGCGAAATCGAAATTGCTGAAGACAAAGACGGAAAACTTATTTGGAGATGTCCAAATTGCGGAAACCTTGATCAAACAAAGATGAACGTTGCA
This sequence comes from Clostridia bacterium, assembly GCA_017505165.1. Classification (GTDB taxonomy): domain Bacteria; phylum Bacillota; class Clostridia; order Christensenellales; family UBA1242; genus Onthoplasma. The sequence continues at coordinate 1,314 of JAFVPU010000096.1, read as the reverse complement.
AGACGTACTTGTGGATATATCGGAAGTCAATTCTGGAACCAAGGCCGTACACAAGAAATCCGTGATAGAGTCCTCCACTTATAAAAACATTATTCTAAAGGAAACAATTAAACGATGAATTTTGCTAATATAAAATACAACGATATTGCAAATGGCGAAGGCGTTAGAACTTCGCTTTTTGTGAGTGGTTGCACTCATCATTGCAAAAATTGTTTCAATAAAGAGACTTGGGATTTCAATTATGGCAAAGTTTTTGATGAAGAAATACAAAACAAAATATTAAAATCGCTAGAACCAGACCACATCAACGGACTTACACTCCTTGGTGGAGAGCCAATGGAACCCGTCAATCAAAAAGGACTGCTTGAATTTGTGAAGAAAGTTAAATCTACTTATCCAAACAAAACAATTTGGTGCTACTCTGGATATTTATTTGACACTCAACTTCTTCAAGAAAGCAGAGCTCGTTGTCCCTGGACTGATGAATTATTATCTTATATTGATATTTTGGTTGATGGACCATTTGTTGAAGAACTGAAAGATATTACATTACGTTTCAAAGGAAGTAGCAACCAAAGAGTGATTGATGTGCAAAAAAGTTTAGCTTCAAATCAAGTTATCTTAAGTCCATTCAATGAAAAACGAAAAAAAGGAATATAAATATAAAGATATCCACAATTTACAAACTAATTGTGGATTTTTTATTGAAAAAAAATGAAAGTGTGTTATAATACTTTTATGAGAGTTAAAATAGTCAAGAATTTGCCAAAAAGCAAATTAAAAAACAAGAAATCGAAAAACAACAATACAGAGCAAAAGAAGCAATTACCCCCTGTGAATAAATTTACAGAGAAATATTTAGATTTCTATGATGATATCAAAATCCCAACCAAACGTTATGACTGGTAATAAAAATCCACCTATTAACAGGCGGATTTTTTCATGCTAAAAATTTGACTCATCAAGCAATGGAATTATATCTATTCCAGGTTCTTCATAGGGGTGTACTTTTCTTATTGTATTCAATACATTCTTCACATTATTTACATCACATACAAATTCTACCTTCATCTCATCAACTATTTCAAGTTTGTTTATTTTTCCTATGTATGGACTTGCTTCATTATTTGGAACAAAAGACCCTTTACCTTTTGTAGAAAATGTGCAGTGAGTATAATTACCAATTACTCCGGCTCCAGCATCACAAACCGAATTTATTAATTGTTCTACATTTTTATTTGGAACCATTACAAAAATTTTTACTTTCTTTATGTCAAAAATCATACATCTCCTTAATTTTAATTAAAATTTATT
>JAFVPU010000095.1 GCA_017505165.1 Clostridia bacterium | reverse complement strand
CCAAAGATATATTCCCCTCCAAAGAGACTTCCGTAATCGTTTTTTTTTTGTATAATAAAGTGGTACATATACTGCCCAGAGGTAAATTATGTATACAATCAAACCATATAACCTTTTGTCTGGGATTTTTAGTCAATTCTGCAAATTTTCAATAAATATAAGTATATAAGTTCAATGGAATGTATTCAAGCTTTAAAGTAAGCAAATTTTAAAATCTTAAGCTTTAAAAGTTAAACAGACGATTTGCCAAAATCTCTTGCATAAATGAATCTCATGTCATTATATGCTCATAATTTTTTCATGGCTGGGATTACGTCTCATCCACTGTATACAGTTGTAAAATATGAACGGATTTGAACCGTCGACAAATAGATTAACGCTCTACTGCTCTACCTATTGAGCTACATGTTTTACACATTTATTGAAATAATCGATTCGCAGTGATTATTTTTTCTGTTGTTGGTGAAGCCTTTCATGATCTAAATTATTTTACATCGCAAGTCAATGCTGAAATACTTCTAAACGCGTCAACGATGGATTGTATATATAATTTTCGTATATGCACCACATTATTTTACTTATTCATCCACTCTTTGATATCGAGATCTACCACGTATGTTTGTGTATTGGCATAGGAGAGATATCGCGATCATACTGTTCATCGATTGCTTTAGATTCAACCTCTGACGGATGAGCATATCTCCAGAAGTTTTCTTCTTCATCAAGATCTACTACCACGTATGTCTGTGCATTGATCTCGGAAAGTTTGAAGTTGATTGTTCCATAGAATTCTGTATACCAATCGTTCAGCTCGTTAATCCAGCTAACGATATGAAGCGGATCGATATAAGCGGCTCTGTTCATTACATCAAACTTATCAAGCTGCGCCTGAACTGTAGCCGGATCATTTCTTTCAACTTCAGAAAGAACACTCTTGAGATAGTTATTCTTATTTTCTTCTGAGAACTGCTTTGTCATATAATCTTCGTAGACTTTCTGAGCAGCAGCATAATCAGATTTAAGCTTTGCCAATAAAGAAGAATAGTTCTTCTTCACAGTTTCGTTGTTATAAGCAAGAGCTTCAGCAACTGTATATGATTTTCCGGCAATATCTACGATTGTTGTAGCGTTTGCCATGTTCTTGATCATTGTAAGTTTGCTGTAGTTCTCGATCAGCGCTTTAATGGATTTACCATTTGCTTTGATCTGTTCTTCTACTTCTTCTTTAGAAATGCCTTTAGCATTCTTACCTCTAGACTCGATCATAACATCGATGAGAAGCTTCTGTTCTGTGCCTCCATCATCGTTGCTTCCATAAAGTCTCGGCTGTGTGCATGCGAGTCTAGCATTGAGCTTTTTCTCGATCATGCTTCTCTGTTTGAGAACCTCTGTTAAAGTCATGAGTTTCTTCATTTTAACACCCTCCTAAAAATCTTTATAAGTTAAAAAATCTATTCTTCACTTGTACCAAATTGATCTACAAATTCATCCAATCTGGACGTATTGTAATCTGGTTCTGGTACATATTCAGAATCATTATAGATCCAATTGATCTTTAAACGAAGTCTACAATTACTACACTCGTAGTGTGTATTTATTAGTTCAGGTGGTGGTAAATTGTTACTTTTAAGCATCAACTTACCACCAGAACAGTTAGGACAAGTTAAATCTGTAAACCTGATCCCAAATTTCATATATCATACTCCTTTTAATCAAAGAACATGCGAAGAAGTTTGTTGGTATTGATACTCTCTCTGAGAGTTTCAAGACTGTTAATTCCTTCATATGATGAAACGATATCATCAATCTTATTCTGAGGAATATTCATAACGATTCTGAGAATAGTATCGATAGCATCCTGCAGCTGCATTGGAACATCATCCGTCTTATACCACTGAGAGATAAGAAGGCCTTCGAGTCCATAAGTAGCGAGAAGCATCATTAAGTCATAATTAGGGATACGCTGTTCCTCCATATCAAACAGTCTGTCTGACGGATGATATGATAAGTTTGCATCCATAGCAAGAAGCTTCATGAAGATATCATGAAGATATACCGCTGACTCAGAAGTTGTGATCTTAGCGGAGAACATGTACTCTGGAACGATCACTACATATACCGGTTCGTAGATTTCTAAATCTGAACCATCTTTTGTATTCTTTGTAATGAATCTTCCGAGACAGTTCTCTACATGAGTATATTTGGCATTTGTAACAACTACATAGATCTTGTCTAATGCATTGTGTACTCTACACACATCTTTGTATCTAACTTCCTGGATATCCGGATCGTTTACATGGATACACATTCTGTCGATTGATTCCTGAATAAATGTCGGGTAGTATTCGGTATCAATGAATTTCATGAACGTGTTATCGAAATAATGATCATTAAGATCATTGAGTGTATTGTATAATCCGATTAAATCCTTCATTGCCGTTTTGAGCATGATTAGCGTCCCCCTTTTTCAACTTTAACATCTACGAATTTCATTTTGCTTTTACTTCCCTGAGCAACAATCTTTACATCTGGAAATCTATTTGTTTTGCTCTTAGACATTTCCGTAAAGTTGAGTCTTTTACCATTGATAATAACAACACCGGGATGGAATTTGTTATTTAACTTAGCTTCCACCTCGGTGCGTTTCTTTAACTGCTGCTCTGAATAGAGGAAGTAAACATAGTCATCCGTTTCTATTCTCGCTCCAGACATGTTTCTTCTCCTTCGTAATCATCTGCAGGTATATCCTCAGTAGTTACCGAGATAGTACCAACAGGGTCTAATTCTGTAATAGCTGTTGTCTTTACAGAAGAATTGATAGATTCTGATAATGTATAATCAATCTTTCCATCAATATCTAATACTGCAGGAATGATTTTCTGATACATCTGAATTGTCTCTCTTACCATATCCTCTTTTACATAGTCATATGATAATCCGAGTTTCTGTTGGAAGTTGATAGTTTCCATAATACCATTAAGATCTTTATACTGATCCCACAGTTTATTGAAACCTTCTTTCCATGTGTTAGGCTCCTCATAATCTGAGAATGAATCTCCATATTTCTTAGCCATCGGACAAATAGTTCCGCTTAATCCTGGATCCGATGCAGATGATGAATCTAAGTCTACTCTTCCTAAATGAGATGGATGAATAGATCTATACACAGTTGGTACAGACTGACCAGACCCCTGATCGCCTAAACCTGATACTCCTTTATAAGTGTATGCTAATGCAAGCTCAGCATCATTATCATTTACAAGATCTACATAAGATACTAAGTTTGATGTATTAATGCTTCTGAGGATATAGTTCGGGGCCGTGTCGATTGCTTTAACAACGTCTTTGTATCTTACATTCTTTCCCTTATCGGAAATACGATAGATAGCTTTAGAAATCTTCATAGCATAGATGGCAGGAATATATTCGTCTGCTAATCTAGCTTTCTTTGTAGAGATATCAAGGTTATCTTTGTTTTTAAGATTCTTGAATTCTCTCATCATCCATCTGAGAATACAATATACGTTTGCCTTATCCTCTTCTGGAAGTTTGATGGATTCTTTAGTTGTGATATCGTATACAGATTCAAGAGAATCAAGTACAGGAATACCTTTGTCTAAAGTGGCAGCCATGAAATCTCCACCAAGAGATTTATTCCAAAATCTTGGATTGAAGATATCGTCCCATTTGTCATACTTGTGAATATTCTTACACAAAGTAAATACAAATGACTGAACCATTGCATCGTTCTCGAATAAGAAGATTGGAACAGATACGATACTCTTCTTATCTCTAGCTCTGAAATTATAATATCTGTCAGGACTAAGAGGTTCTG
>JAFVPU010000094.1 GCA_017505165.1 Clostridia bacterium | reverse complement strand
GTGATACTGAGACTGCTTTCTTTAAATCATCTGAACATAATGAACGTTTCTCATCTATATATGCAGATATAAGCCCATCCTGAACAATTTCTGCCAATTCGGCTCCGGAGTATCCTGCTGTAATGGAGGCAACTTCAGTGATATCATCTTCTGTAAGCACATGTTTCCTTCCAGAAAGGTGAATCTTGAGAATTTCTTCTCGTTCTTTCAGAGAAGGTACGTCCATATAAAAGACTTGATCCCAACGCCCACGTCTTGAGAATTCAGCTGGGAGTCGTAACAGATTATTGGATGTTGCTACAATAAAGGCACGTGACTCACGGTTTGATAACCATGTAAGTAACATTCCAACCAATCTCTGTGTTGTTTCATGGGCATTTCCAGCGAGTTCTGTCCCTCCAATAATCTTCTCGATTTCATCGATAAAGATAGTAATCTCACCCAACGAATCAATGAGTTCGAGTGTTCTCCGTGTTTTAGCTTCACCCATTCCAACCAGTCTTTGAAATAAAGTATCGAGATTAAACGAGAAGAGAGGACGTCTCAACTCCTGACTAATCATTTTCGCTCCGAGTGTTTTTCCCGTACCTGGTGGACCCACAAGGAGGATTCCTTTTGGGGAATGAATACCATAGTCCTGAGCATCAGCAGATGTGAGATTACTTCTCATTCTAATCCAATTTCGTAATCCATGATATCCAACATGTGGAACATTATCCGTGATTGGTATGAATGTTAGAGCATCTGTCTCATTTTTTAGATAGGAGTAACGTTCTTTTTGGAATTCTGACATTCCCTCTTTCTCGAGTGTTCCATATCTCCGTATAAACTTCTTAAGGAGATTCCCTGCTTCAAGGAGTGTGCATCCCTGTAATGTATTTATGACAGTACATTGTACTCCTTCTGAAGGTAAGGTGAGTTTATGTTCACCCATGATTTTAATATACTGACTATAGAGAGCAGCTTTATCTGGAAGTGGTCCAGAAATAGTTCTTCCATAATCACCTACTTCAGGCATCTCTTCATCGTGCATTGGAGTGAGTAATACCAATATTTTATTACCTGTCGATGGTTTGCTGCTAATAGAATCAATTATATTTGAACAGAAAGAGAAAGCTTCCCCTTTATCCTCGACAACCATGATGAAGTCATTACTCCGAAAGTTCTGGTTGAACCATCGCACTACATCGTCTGCATCCGAGTTTTCTAATAGTGAGGTTACCGCTCCATCTTTTATTCGAGTATCTGCTGTATCCATGTTTCCGGATACTACGCGTGTGCTGGTGTGGTGCTGGTCTTTTGTGGTAAAGAACTCGTCATAGATATCATCTTCATCGTCAGGTTCAAGACTAAATGTATGGACTGTATCGATAAATTTCTCTACATCTGTTGGGCAATATGTGGATGAAAGGAACTTGTTTGTTGGGATTACGAGTTCTTTCTTACTTCCATAGAACACTGGATCTTCAAATCTTGATCCACGTTTCCAGAAACAAATTCCATGTTTTAAGTGCTTTGCTGTTTCATGGAGTTCACCCCGTATGTACTGATGATCTTTCCCTGAGACAATGATTAAGGAAATCTTATCATCCAGAATATATTGAATCATCTGTGTTACAAAATCCGATGACATTTGTTATCTCCGTCCTTTAATTTGAAATTCAGTCATAAGATACCGTGAAAAAGAAGCATAAGTTCTCATGAACTTATACCAGTACATACTCATCATCGTAGTAGGAATCAAAACGGTATGTAGATCCATCAGAACCTTCCAGTTCACCTCTATAGTTAACAGTATATGTAACTCCATTATCACCCTCGAATATATCATCCCTATAAGATTGATACAGTCTCACACCGTTATCCCCAATATATTTTGGTCCATTTCCACTTGGGAATCTATCAAGAACGAATCTCTTTGTTTTTTCAATATCGGGCTCAGTACTCTCATCAGAATCATATAACAAGGGGTACTCATCGTCATCATAAG
>JAFVPU010000093.1 GCA_017505165.1 Clostridia bacterium | reverse complement strand
GCAAATATCTGAAATGAGAACTGAGTCTTCCATGTTCTTGTCGTTAGCCATATAGCCTACGTTAAGATTACGTCCGTTTGTTTTATTTCCGTATTGGTCAAATCCTGTAGATCTTCTCAATACTTCATTATTAGGGATTATAGACCCTGGCATATAAGTATCCATTGTGGAATTATTATGCAGATATCCGTAAACCTCTGTAACGTATTTGTATGAGATACGTTCTACAGCATGAAGCATATTAGAACGAGTGTCTTTCAAGATTAACCAATAGTGATGATTTGGTGCATGAGAGAACTTCGGAATTTTTGCAATTACCTGATATTCTCTATCTGTTTCTATAATAGATGATGAATGATCACCAAATCTATTTTCAAATCCTGTCATGATAAATGGAATCTCACCTTGATCTAATACTAGAGTATGAGACTGATGTGTTCCGTTCATAATTTTTCTTGAACCTGAGTTTGTAGCGTTGTAAGGAATATTTAATCCCTTACCAAGCATCTGTTCCAATGAATCTAAATTCTTTGAAGTTTCTTGTACTTGTGAAATAAAATCGTAAGCCATGTTTAATAAATCCTCCCAAAAATCTTTAATTAATAATACCTCGTGCCAAAAATTAAAACACCTCCTAAGCAAATAAAATATATTTGATTTGTATCAAATATATAATATTTACTTATTCGGCGTTTTACTTATGTATCATTTATAACGATCCAAGATCGTAGTTTTTAGGAAGGCTCTGTGATGGCATTCCATTATTACCATTAATCATTCCCATGATTCCTGCTGTTGCGCCCATTTTTCTTGGATTATGTGTTTCGATTGGAGCATCGTTAAGAAGTTCTCTTAACTTCTGATAGCATACTGAGTTAAACTCGTACTGGAACTGTTCATCCGTATAGAGTTTATCTTTGAATCCTTTCTGAGTAAACTTGATATCTGAGCCTTTTACATTCAGATATGCACCCCTGGATTCTACTCCTCCTGTACTCTTCATGAATAAGAGTAAAGATAAGTCTGGGTCAAAACCGGTTTTGTTTTCGAATACCAATGGAACAGATTTACCAGATTCATTTGTTCTTGATTTAACGAAAGAGATTTCAATAATCTTACCAGATACACCCATACCGTCTTCAGCTTTAAGCTTAGACATATCTTCAACACGGATAAGGTTATTTGTAAGGTAGATTGCAGCTTTACCGCCTGGTAATGTCTCATCTTGTTTAAGATAACCTACCTGAGCTCTTGTCTTAGCAAATGGACTAATATCTACCTTATCATTGATATGGTTAATGATAATCAGAATGATATTTGCTGCCTTGATCTTCGGGATAGATCTCTTGAACACCTGAGTATTTGTTTTAGCCATTGCCGTTGCAGACATCTGACCAGATAATTTCTCTTCTTCTGTAAGCTTCTCCGGAGAAAGCATTGCAAGAGAATCGAGTATGTATACAGTCGGCTGCATTTTGAAGATAGGTTCACCTTTAGAGTCAACTTTGCCAGTATCATATAAGAACTGATCTCTGTTCTGTAATTTAATATCAGCAATCATTGAAAGACGTTCATAGAAATTTTCAGCAGATACTGCACAATTTCTATAAATCATCTTTTGTGTCAATTCTTCCTGAGTAAATCCTGTAAGAACTAATCTTCTCGTTTCTACAGAACCGCCCTCGATATCATCATAGAAGATTAATCCCTGATCGAAGTTTCTTACGATATTTGCTGCCATCTGAACGGCAAGCGTCGTTTTACCAGAACCCGGTCTACCAATTAATGTATTTGTGGAACCATCTACAAGACCGATAGAATCGTATGAAAACTGATTTGATCCATCGTTTACATGAACTGTATATCCATTAAGGAAATCGATCTCAAGAAATCCTGTAGAATATAATACGTCAAATACTCCTTCCTCCATACGAGGATCTTTTGATTTCTTTACTTTTTCACGAAAAAGACTACCCAATATTGTTCCCATGTTTTCTGTACTCATCTTATTATCTC
>JAFVPU010000092.1 GCA_017505165.1 Clostridia bacterium | reverse complement strand
TTGATAAAAGTAAATTGCCAAAGGGTTCTAATTATGGACAAATTTCAATATTATAATCTGAGGAAATATGTTTGATAAAAATATAGAAGAAGTTTTGAAGTTTGCAAATACAACAATGCTTGGATTAAATACACAAGAAGTGTAAAAAAGACGTAAAAAATGTGTAAAAAATATTTTGAATAACTCAAAAAAAGAAACATTTCTCAAGACTTTTTTCAAGCAGTTTTTGAATATAATGGTTGGCATATTGCTGATATCGGCTGTTGTTTCAATAACTTTTGCAATAATAAGTCATGAATATGCGGATTTGATTGAAGGTTTTGTTATTTTAATTATCGTAGTCATCAACGCTCTGATTGGCGTTTTTCAAGAAAGAAAGGCTCAACAATGTCTGGATTTATTAAAAAAATATGATAATTCGAAGTGTGTTGTTCTTCGTAACAATCAAAAAATCAGTATAGATTCAACCGAACTTGTTGTAGGGGACATAGTTTTTTTAAATGCCGGAAACATAGTTCCGGCTGATGTTAGACTTGTTGAAACAAATAATTTTGCATGTGATGAAAGTATGCTTACAGGAGAGAGTGATTCGGTTGAAAAACATACAAATATAATCAACAAAAAGAATTGTCCGCTGGCAGAAAGAAAAAACATGGCATATATGGGGACAAGCGTAGTGAGAGGTAAAGCAACAGGTGTAGTGGTTGCAATTGGGAAATCAACCGAAATGGGAAAAATTTCCGATATGATTTTCAACTCAAAAAAAGAAGTTACACCACTTCAAAAATCAATCAATAAAATTGGCAAGATTATCACTTGGACTGTAGTTTTCATCAGTCTTGCAATATTGATTATTGAAATAATTTCTGGAAACAATATTGTTGATGCGGTTATGTTATCGGTAGCGCTTGCTGTGGCGGCAATACCAGAAAGTTTACCTGCTGTGATTACTATCATACTAGCACTTGGTGTTCAACAATTGGCAAAACGAAAATGTATAATTCGTCATCTTCACGCAGTGGAAACCTTGGGCAGTTGTGAAGTGATATGTACAGACAAAACTGGAACCTTGACTCAAAATAAAATGCAAGTGGTTGACAGTTTTTGTTTTTCAAGTAATAGTATGAGTGAATTTTATCGTTGTATAAGAATTTGTAACAATTCCCATAAAGAAAACAACAGAGTTGTTGGGGAATCTACGGAAGTCGCGCTTTATGAATTCGTTGAAAACAAAATAAATGTAAACATACCCAAAATAATACATGAAATACCTTTTGACTCAAGTCGAAAAATGATGACTGTTGTTACAAATGAAAATGGATTGCATAGTTATACAAAAGGTGCGCCAGAAAGATTGTTAAATCAATGCAAATACTATCTCAAAGATGGAAAAATAGAATTATTGAATGAGAATATAAAGGATGAAATATCAAAGCAAAATAATCTCATGACGGACAATGCACTAAGAGTGATCGGTTTTGCATATAAAACTCTGGATAAATATAATCCGCAAGAGGATTTGGAGAACGATCTTGTGTTCTTGGGATTATGTGGAATGAAAGATAATATTAGAACAGAAGTAAAATCTAGTATTGAAAATTGTTTCAAAGCAGGTTTGATGCCTATTATGATAACAGGAGATCACAAAAGAACTGCTTTTGCTATCGCCAAGGAATTGAAAATCGCAACAAAATTGGAACAAGTTATCACCGGTGAAGAATTGGATATGTTGTCAGATAAAGAACTGAGAAAACTTTGCAAAAGTTACAAGGTATATGCGCGAGTTTCACCTGAACATAAAGTTAGAATTGTAAAAGCCTTCAAGTCGATCAACAAAATCGTGGCAATGACAGGAGATGGAGTCAATGATGCGCCGAGTCTCAAAATCTCGGATATCGGTGTTGGAATGGGAAAATCTGGCACAGATGTCGTGAAAAACGTTGCAGATATGCTTATCACTGACGATAATTTCTCAACAATTGTGGTGGCGGTTGAAGAAGGAAGAAAAATATATAGCAATATTCAAAAAACTTTGCAATTCTTGATATCAACAAATTGTGTTGAAGTATTCGGTATGTTGATTGCTCTGTTGTTCTTCCCTGAATATACTTTTTTGACAGCAAGTCAGATGTTGTATATCAATTTGGTTACAGATAGTCTTCCTGCTTTTGCTCTAGGTATGGAAAAAGTGGAAGACTCAGTGATGAAGTCCCCACCAAGAAATTCAAGGGCAGGTCTCTTTTCTGGACAGGTGGGTATAGGCATAATTTATCAGTCAATCGTCCAAACCCTGATTGTTATGGCCGTGTTTGTGGTTGGAATAAAATTTTATAACCCAGAAGTGGCAAGCACAATGGCGTTCTTCACAATTATTTTTATGCAACTATTACATAGTGTCAATTGCAAGTCAAATTCAAGTATTATTAAAAAAGATATATTCAATAACAAAACTTTTAATATATGTTTTTTGATAACATTGCTTCTCAATTTGTTGGTGGCGGTTTTACCTGTGATGTATACCATTTTTGGTCTGGTGAGATTGAATGCTTCTCAATGGGTTGTCGTAATTATAGCTTCAATAATCATCATACCTATGTGTGAACTTTTGAAAGCAATTTTGTCAAAAGACGAAGACAGAGTAAACAAGAAAAACAAAATAAAGCAAAAAATAAAGCTATCGAATTCAGCTAGTGAATAAAATTATATTTTAAGCTCATAATACTCTCAGGAGGGCACATGAGCATTGAAAACAAAAAAATGATGTCAATCGTTGTTTACTATACTTTGGCAATTTTGACTTTAGTTAGTGCGGGATTCTTTATCTATGCATTGGTTGTGAAGGATGTAGCATTGTGGGCAGAAATTATTTACTTTGTTTGGTCAGGAATTGTCATTGGTACAGTGATTTATGATTTGTATTGCACATCAACAGGCGAGAACAAAAGAATTACTGCATGGTTGGTTTATATCTTGAGTATTTTGGCTGTCGCAATGGCTTGTATCTTGTATTTCTTGAATACAACTTCAACCGGACTTCTTGCAGATTTCTTGCCTTTGTTTACATCAATTTCTATATTGTCGCTTATGACAAGCGGATATTTGATTGCGACTTGGTGTGTTGGTGAATCACTTGTTGAACATAATGTTTCAGAAAGAGAAATCAATGATAGACAAAGAAGTGCATAAAAAAAGACCTAAAAATAGGTCTTTTTTGTTATGTTCTATAAAGTTAATCCACCGTCAACGGTAATGATTTGACCTGTGATGAAGTCTGATTCATCTGAACATAAGAAAGCGACAAGATTTGCGATATCTTTTGGTTTTCCAATTCTGCTTATTGGAGTTGAATCAATGATATCTTGGAGGTCTTTATGAGAATATTCGGCATTCATAGAAGTATCAATAAGTCCTGGACAAACCGCATTGACTGTTATATTGCTAGGACCAAGTTCTTTTGCAAGCGACAACGTGAAAGCATTGATTGCTCCTTTGCTTGCGGAATAAAGAGATTCCATACTTGCACCAACTTTTCCCCAGATTGAAGAAATGTTGATAATTTTTCCTGATTTGTTTGTGATCATATTTTTTGAAATAAACTTTGTCATCATGACACAACTTTTGAAATTATTATCCATAATGAAAGCATAATCAGGATCTGTAATATCTTGAATTTGTTGAGACAAAGATACACCAGCACAATTGATTAGACAATCAATGGTTTTGTATTGATTCAAGATTTGATTGGCAACAATACTGATTTCTTTGCTGTCAGTCAGATTGCATTTAAAAATAGAAACCTCACAACGTGAAGATAATTCGTCTCTTAATTTGTCTGCATCTCTAAGATGGCGATTGTATATCAAGATTAATCTTGTGTTGTGTCCAGCAAGAGTTCTCGCTATTTCACTACCTATTCCACCGCTGGCACCTGTAATAATAATGTTCTTCATATTTTTATTATAACATAAAAATTTTTGATTGCAAAACTTTTGTAATGTGTGAATAAATTATTATTTTAAATTTTTATTGATGTTTTTATATGTAATTTTAAAATTTCTGTCTTGTTTCTTCTCAAATATCAGATTGTTGACATTTTTTTAAAATTATGATAATATAATAACAGAAGGTGCAGTATTCTAGTCAACTAAACCGAATGAGGATGCTGAAATAAGCATCGTTGGCACAACTGTGAAGTTCTTGGTGTTGGCCTTGGTTGCCCAAACTGGGGCTTATGCTGAGAGTTAAGATTTTTGGGTGGTGCGTAACGGCATACGTGCAAAAGCCCAATTATCGCGGAGACCTAAGAAGGTGAAGACGGGACCCAAGTTATCAGACCGGTTCGCTTTATCTCTTAGGATAAGAACCTGTATATAGCGAAAGTTATGTGCAGTGTAGCCTGCTTTGAGTGTGAGAGTGGGGATAAAGTGTATGCTTGATCAAAATGAAGTACAAGTTTGAAGTCAAGTTGCTTTTGAAACCTCAAGTGCAAAATCAAGATAAACTCGGTTGATGTTGTCAAGGAAATCTTCTAGACTGTTTGAATAAAGACACTTTGGGGATTATAGTGTGGTCTCAGTGGCGATTCGGTGCAAGTATTGCGTAAAGGGAAACCGCTTGGCTGGTAACGGACAAGTGCAATATTGGGAAATCCAACCGAACCTTATGCCGCAAGGTTTACTCAAAGTGTTACCTTCAATTTGATAATAATGTGCCTTCAGGGCATTGTACATATATTGTTGACAATTTTATTTCGATTTTATAATACAATTATACAAGAGGTAAAATATGAAAACATTCGAAGATATACTCCAAGGAAATAAATTAGAAGATGTTCAAGAAGATTAACTAAAACAATTTTTGATGAGTTATTAAAAATTATTTTAGTTTTGATTGTGGGGTAAATTATGATAATTTTAGAAGAAGATGATGAAACATAAATTGAACAAATCTAAAAAATCAAGGGCGTGGGTATGGCCGATAATTGTATTGATTATGGCTGTATCTATCTCTTTTTTATTCAGTATGTTGAGCGAATTGGTGCTTGATGGGTCAGCTATAATTGTTGCAATAGCGGTTATATTTGTGTTTATATTTATTGCAATATTGACAGATATGATCGGTCTTGCTGTTGCAAGTGCAAATATAGAAGACTTCAATGCTATGGCAGCGCGAAAAGTGAAGGGTAGCAAGCAAGCTATATCTTTGATCAAAAATGCAGGAAAAGTTAGTTCAATTCTCAATGATGTGATCGGTGATGTGTGCGGAATTTTATCCGGTGCGGCTGGTGCAAGCATAGTTGTGAAAATTGCGATAGACAATGGCGGAACGTTTATGTCAATATTGATTCCATCACTCATTTCTGCGATTATCGCAGGACTCACCATTGCAGGAAAGGCGGCCTTCAAAGCGATTGCAATTAAGCATGCAAATTCAATAACTTTAGGTTTTTCGAGATTTATTAATTTTTTCTCAAGAAAAGGATAAAAAAAGGACTAAAAATTTAGTCCTTTTTATTTTTTTTATTTGCCGTCCTGTGGCCAGGTTCGCATAGGTCGTTTTGTTCCATTGACTTCAATCGTGCGATTGAACCATTCAGTATCCTTTAGAATAGTGGAATTATTTGAACAATCTAGTCCTAACTCATCAACTGATAGAGTGGCAATAACAACAATATTTCCATTCATTGAGGTGAACTCATCTTTTTCCCAATCAACACATAATGTAGTTACGTAAATGTTTTTTGTATATTTTGCTACAACGTTTATGAACTCTTGAGTAGGGAATTGATTGTCGATAGTGTCTGTGTATTCGGCACTTCCAGCACAGCAACATACACAAATCATTTTTGGCTTCATTGCTGACATGAAGTCTTCACTTGAAGATGTTTTGCTTCCATGGTGTCCAGCTTTGTATAAATCTACACCGTTTCCGCTGTTGGCTATATCTTGTAAACTTTGATTGTCTGCAAGAAGTTTTGTCTCACCCTGACTTTTGTGTTCTTCCAAATCTCCTGTAAACAAGAAAGATTTTCCATCGAATCTTATAAGAGAGCAAACCGAATAATTGTTGTCAGAACTGCTTTCATGATGATCGTAATAATAATTGTATAATATTTCCAATTCCACTTCGTTGTTGTCGCCGATTTTGAAGATTTTATTGTTTCCTTTCTTTGAACTAACAGATACGTCATAGTGAGTTGTGTTATAGCGATCTTTCGCTTCATCTCTTTCTCGGATATAATTTTTCAAAGTTCCTTTTGTTGGATCCTTTGTCGTTGCGGATCCGAAGTCGATTATTGTTTCAACTTTGAACAAGTCAAATATGCTTGAAACTTTTTCACTTGTCGCAAATCCTGCGAAATGGTCGGTATGTGCATGGGTTACAATCACATATTCCAAGGTGTCATCAGACATATAGGACTTCAAATAATTTTCAACATAAGGAATGCTTGAAGATTTTGAACCACAATCAATCAAGATATCAGTTTCGCCATATTTTATGTAAGTGCAATCACCTGTATATTTGTTGCCAAGTTCAAGGAAATGTATTGAAAGTTCACCGTCTTCCCCTGTAACTTTTTTGCTCAATACGGTTGATATATCGCTGTTTGAATAATAAACTTCTTCACCAACATGCAAATGGTCTGTTTCAGGTAAGGTTTTGTAAATAAAGAAACCGGACCCGCAAACAAAACCAACAAGCAGGGTAATGATACATATAAAGAATTTTTTCATTATACATTACCTCCTTCATTGGCGCTGATTTTTTCATCTTCTTCACTTGGTTCAACAAAAGTGATCAATCTCACTTTTTTTATTTTGAATATTGACCCATATTTGAAGTGATCAACAGTATATTCCATATAGTATGTGCCTTCTACTTTGGAAGTGTAATTTCCTTGCTCATCAACTTCCATATTTGTTTTGACTTTTGCATCAGTTGAGATATCTTTTCCAAAAGCAATAATTTTTGCACCCTCGTCCTTGTATGATTCTCCAATGGTTAAAGTTATTTCATCTTTTCCGTTAATTATGAAGCAATCATTTTTCATCATAGGTTGCAGTGCAAAATATCCAGCAGCTGTTCCTAAAACTAATATCAGCAAAGTGATTAGTATTGTTTTAAATGATATTTTTTTGAGTTGTTTTTTTGCTTTTTTTGATGATTTTTTAATTTGTTTTTCATTAAGGTTTATATCAAGTTTGACTTTTGAAGAAGTTTTGCTTGCGGTCTTTCTAGTTGCCATAATTTCCCCCTTTTGTGTTG
>JAFVPU010000091.1 GCA_017505165.1 Clostridia bacterium | reverse complement strand
AGGAATTGCCTGAAACAATAAAAAGTCATTTTACAACACCAAAGGATTTGAGATTAAGTCTTGCTGGTCTTGGTTTAGTTGGAAATTCTAATTGCATGTTTAATGTTAATTCGTTTTATACGAATGAAGTATTGACAGATTTCATAAGCAAAGAATTGCAAACTCCAAATCCATCATCTGACGAAATAAATATGGAAATGAATAAACAAGCATTCTTATGTATTCCAGAGACGACGTCATTTAAAATAAATAATATTGTTTATACTTGGGCTGTTAATTTCTATTCTTTTAATGATTTGCCACCATCTGCTAATGTCGAAGCTGGATTAGAAAATCTTGTTATTGGCGATGAAGATAATAAAATAAATATTCCAATCGTCGTCTATAGCGCGACCAATATAAGTGAGGAGACGACAAAAAATAATGTATTTACTTTATTTGCTGCTCAAAGGCTGACTTATAAGAATATGTTGGATATAAATTTCACAAGCGTTTATTTTATCAATAATAAGCAATATGTTAGATTTATTCCACAAAGATTCGCAACTTTTTATAATGAAGAATCTGAAACACAAACAATTTCATTTGATCCAAATTTCTCAAATATTCGCTACCTCATAAATTAATTGCTTCGCAATTAATTTGGATCCTGACCCGTGGGTCAGGGTATCATAAGTGGACGAGCGATCCCGATTGCTCGTTGGATGATCGAAAAATTGAGGTCTGTTGATTGATAAGGTTGTCATCTTTCCCTGACTTTTTTTGAAAAAAATCAAGCAATGTCGACATTGATGTGGGTCGATCGATGATCGACCAATTAATTCGGAATTCCTTGGAAAATTTCAAAAAATATCAAGGAATATTGATATCTCAATCCTTGCATAAACAAAGTTCCCAAGGGGGATACCCTTGAGAATTTTCGGAATCAAGAATGAGTTCTATAACGATTGGTGGTTTAGTTACTCGTTTTTTCTGATATTTTTTCTAAAATATAGAGTTATTTCTTTCTCTATTGGAGCTGCCCAATGATGAATCTCTGCTCCATTAAACCCTCGATTGTCCATCGTCGATTGCTCATAACGACATAGAAGTCGAAGCCATAAATGAGCAATCGAAGATTGCTCATAAAGAATCGCCAATCTCGAGTCTGGCGCGAGATAAGAAAACATATAAAATAATTATATTTTCTATAAATTCTTCATCAAACAATTCATATGTCAATGAAAATGATGATTCATCATATAATTTAAGAATCAATTTTCCCCAATCAGTATTAAACGCTTCTTTAAAACAAAGAGAAGTGAGTGCTGTTTTTGCGACGCCTTTATATGATTTGTTGACAAAATTATATATTTGATCAAGATGAGTGTTTATCAATTCAATTTCCATTGGTTTAAGAGCATGAATCACATTCGGACGTTTTAATGGCTCTCGATTTATCAATTGCATATCTGACATCGACATAAGAACTCTTTCAGTTCCAAAGAATTGAACAAACTTTGGATTTTTTCGTTTAAACATTTCTAAAACGGTTTCTCCTTTATATAAATTCATTTGTGATTTAGAGATCGCATCATATATAGTACGTATGATTGAGCAGATTCTAGAAACATATGAGCTGCATAACTGGATAAACGGAATGATAATTTTAACATCCAATTTGTCAAACGCAATCTTAATCGCGCTATAATTTTGCCTAATCTTTGCGAAAACGGTTGATTGTTTTGTTGTGATCCTTTCTTTATATATGTTTTGAAATCGTTTATGAACGT
>JAFVPU010000090.1 GCA_017505165.1 Clostridia bacterium | reverse complement strand
GAGATATTCTGAATATGCTTCTTTGGTTGCCTCATAAAGTTGTGATACTTCATTAAACTTATCAACCTTTCTGTCATAGGCTGATGAAAGTATAGCATTAACCATTGAAATAGGATTAATCTGTGTTACTGTTCTGAAAACCATCTTAATGAAATCAATAGCTTTATCAGTAAGGAATACAGCTTCACCACCGATTATATCGAAAGCATCCTTAAGAACACCTTCCTGAACGGTTCTGTTCTTATTCTTATCACGAACAAAATCATCAATCTTCTTTTCGATACTCTCGTTAAATGACTTGATGAATGTTGCCATGTCATTGTTCTTAGACACCTTATCAGGTTTATACATAAGACCCTTTTCTGTTGCAACAGTTGCAGCATATACTCGTGCAAGTTCACCAACGAGGACACGGAAACCAACAGTGAAGAAAAGTGTAAACGTAGTGTTTCTGTCATCAGGTTCATTGATGTACTCAGTGACCATCTGTTTGAATATGGGTTTGTGTAGTGTATTGAACATTGTTCTTAGTGCAGTTGCACTTGTAGCGGGATACTTCAGAAGTGTTTTCAGATCTGTAATACGCTGTTCAATCTTATCGTATTCGGGAACAAGAGTGATATCACCATGACACTTGTATTCTGTCGAACTCTTGTTACTGTATATTTGATCGAGAAGCCCCCTCATCTGTTCGAGTAGTCTCGCTTCAGTAATTTTATTCACTTGCTTATTGGTCTTAATCATTTGATCTTACATCCTTTCGATTAGTTCTCACGAATATCATTCATTCTCAGCATAATGTATGTTGCAATTAGACATATGTATGAACGAACAATACTTTCTTCGAACTTGTATTTTTTAGTCAAAGGCAATACAACGGGTTTACCAGCTATAGCTCTGTCAACAGCTGTTGGTAAATTGGTTATTCTACTGATGAACTTTGTGGAATTAATATCATCTATTGTGTTTCCCTCTTTGACGATAAACACATAAAAGATTAAATCAATTATATTTGCAATATCGTCATACTTGATCGTCTGAGCAAATTCATATAATGTATCAACTTTAATGTTCTTAGAACGAGCTGTTGCTGCATATAATTGACCTTTGTTTTTATATAGAGAATCTCCCGTTTTGATTCTTCTCATAAGGTTATCACGCAATGTAATAAAGTTATTCGTAATAACATAATCATCACTTCCATCAGTATCATCACCAATCAAGTTACCCTTATCTAGATTAGCATAATATCGTTGTGAAAGTGTTCTCATAACTTGTTTGAATGAAGTACGTGTTCTGTTTAAGAAACCAACCAATACAGCCATAGACATATCAACGGTTAGTTTATTCTTCCAGAAAGCATACGATGTATTTACGGTCATACCAATCCAGTTAATAACGTTTTCTGCTTGAACGAGACTCCAGGTTCTATCGAGTTCATTATATGTGTAAGCCATAACGGGTTCACTAATAAACTTAGCAGGGAACTGTGTATTGTAAGCTACGCGATACATTGATAAACCCAACTGTTGTCTCGCGGAATCACGAAGCTTCTTATGTAGTATCATATCCGAATAGAATAACACAACTGTGTGGATTTCGTTAGAAGGATTCTCAGTTATAGTTGAGAAAGAAGAATCCTGACGTACTTGCTTGAGAAGTTCTTTCAGCATTTTCTTAAATGAAGATACTTCGAAGCCAAATAGTTCGAATACTTTATCAACATACTTACGTGGAAATGAGACCGGTTTTGTAGGGTATTCCTTAGCCAACATTTCCACGTTAGCTTCAATAAATTCATTACCATATTTGATATATTCGTCTCGGCCTTTTGGTGTTTCAAGAACAGCAATGATTGGATCAATAATCTGTTCTTTCAAACCGTTGTTGTCCTGGTATGATTCCTGTAATAATAACATCACTTCTTCTTCAGAAAATTCTGGTTCTGTAAAATACATATGTTATTATCTCCTTCAGTTTATCATTTAATAAATCTACCGTATATCTTTCTGGTTTCATTGATATCTTTCATCATCTTATTTACTGAATCAATATTATCTTTGATTATTCCTTCAGCAGAGCTTATAGAATTTAGAATCTCTCTGTATGGTCGCATAGCTTTCAAACGTTCTTCACGTGTAACACTCTGATTATCAGGAAGGTTATCGATTGCCGCATTGACCGCTTCAATTATCGGTTTAGATGTTTTAGTTATTGTTTCAAGGGCAGTATTTAAACGCTTGGTACAATCCACGAACTCATCATACGTCATGATATAGTTCGTAGTATAGTAGTTCATACCGGCTATGGATTTTTTAGGACCCTTCATAGTGAATACACCATCTTTGTCAGTACTACCTAGATCTCTGATGTCACCGTTTTTAAAGTCAAATTTACTTAATTTAGAAATAAACTCAGCTCTTTCTTCAACAGCTTCAGTATATTCCTTTAATTCACAAGTTATTGTTACTTTCCCATGAAGGACGTCAACCTCCTTGATTAATTCTTTGAGTCGATTTCTGATTGATGCCGTTTTACCTTGATGAATATCTATTCTTTCATTAGTGTCTTTCAATTTCTTCGCTAGTTTATCCATTCTGTCTTCGTGATCAATCTTATTGTATAGACTAATACGATTATGTTCATTTTCTCTAACATCAAGATCATTCACTTTTGTATCCAAATCGAACTGTCTTTCTTTTAGATACAAAATATCTTTCTGGTTATCATAAATATTTTTATTTAACATATTCCTAGCATCATTCACTTCATCATATACCAACTTTTTATCGGCTTTAAGACGAATACTGAACTCGAGTTCCTTTATCTTGTCACCATACTTTTCATTCATTTCTTCGAGAGCAGCAATGTCATCTTCGAGTTGTTTGATCTTATCTTTACCACCCCATTTACTTTTTATCATTCTAACTAAACCCATCACGAGTCTAGGAATGAATTTTAGTATTCTAAGAATAATGTTTTCACCTTTATCACCTTTAGCTTCGTTTAAAACATCTTTGAATCCTTCTTGGAATACTGAGAATTCGGAAACATCTTCACTTGTAGAATATTCAAGAATCATTGCTTGTTTTTCATAGCAATCACATAATGCTTTGAGAACATTTATCTCTGATTCCTGAACCATGTTATCGATATTATCAATAGCGGATAATATTTCCTGATTTAATAAATTCATTTTAATTTCCTCCTTTAAAACACCATAAGAATACGCATAATCATTGTTGTATATTTGAGAATCTCTTTCTGTTCATTACTAAGTGAACTAATAGATTTTTCTGCATATATCATCATTTTACTTGTCATATTAAGTATTCTCAACATTTTGGATTTAGTATTGTTGGTTCTTTCTACGAAATTAATACTGTTGAGATATGACATTGCCTCATTCAAACCTCCGGTAAGTTCCTTTTTCATTGCATCCATTTTTCTAGAATCCAACATATCCTTTAAAAATTCCGAAAAACCTGAAAGGAGATATAGGGCTTCCTTTATGATGGTTTTATCATCAGTTGCATTATCTATTCTCTCATTAGAACCCTCTCTATGAAGCACCTTCTCTTCCCATGCTACTATGCGGTACATATTATCATGAAATTGTGAACATACGGCGTCGAGGGCTTCCTTTTCGTCAGGCGAACATTTTCTCAGATCTTCATTGAATTTTCTGATATATGTGTTTATATCAGCCAAACAAGATGTCGTCTTCTTAATTATTGCAATTGATTGCTCTATCTCTGATCTGCTTTTAGCACATACTTGAACAAGCTGCATTATTAAGGATCCAACTTGTTTCTTGTTTGAGATATCGAGGTTTTTCATATTCTCACATATTTTTGCCATGTCCCTGATATTGTTTTCATTTAATTGTCCGGGAACAGGTCTCTGTTTGTTGCCCGTTGCCTGATTTTGTACACTGGCAACTTTTTCAACACGATTTGATTTGGATGGTCTGTCCATAACTTGAACATTTCCGGGTTTACGATTAAACACCCCGAAAGCTTCTTGTTCAAATCCTTCTGTTGCTTCTGAGCCATCAAACCAAGAATCATCCATAAAATCCATAGCAGATATAACGTCAGTCAAGTCTTTGACACATTTATCAAGATTATGTTTATTTCTTTTATCTCTTATGATATTTATCATTTTCATTAGAATTCTTGGGATGAATAATAGTATTTTCTTGATAATGGATTCACCATCTGTTTTCTGGAGTTTTGAATCAACCTTATCCAAAAACTGTCCGAATTTTCCTTCTTGGAATACTGAGAATTCGGAAACATCCTCACTTGTAGAATATTCAAGAATCAACGCTTGTTTCTCATAACATTCACAGAGAGCAGATAACACACTTATTTCTGCTTCAAGAGTTAATTCTTCGATAACACTTATATTTTCTATCATGATAAACACCTCACTTTTTTTTACTGGTATCTTTTTTAGACAAATAATCTGATACGCTTATTGTTAATTTAGCACATAGAACAAACTCATTGTACATTAATTTTAGAGCTTCACTCCAAAGTTTTGTACATTTCTCGATAAGAGAAACCTTCTTGTTGAGTATTTCTCGATTGAGTCTTCCTCCATCAATTGGGTCAGGATCAAGGTCATCCTCTTCTGAATAATTTCCTGTATCAATAATTTCATTATATCGTTTTAATTCATATTCAAGACTCTTCAAAACACGACTTTCGATAACAGCACATATCATTTGTGTCTTAACAATGAATTCACCAACCTCATAGCTTTCCACCACTTTAGATGCATCAGCTACCATTTTCACTGATTTGCCAGGTTCACGTAAATCAAAATTGCGAAGTGCTTCATACACCATATCAATATCCCAAGCTGAACGACAGAGTATCTTCAACTCATTATTCTCATATTTGATATTAAGATCCAGTCTGAGATCGTATTCGTCACGCATGTTGCGTAACATACCCTCACCATCGGATACTTCCATACCTTTTAAACTTTTCTTATACTTCGCCAATTTTACATCCAAACCAACATTCTTGACACTGTCTCTAATCTTACTGCAGAAATTCTTAAATGCTTTTATCAAGAATTGTATTGCTTTAGACAATAAGCCTACAATTTTATTATTGTTAGGGGATTTTGACTCTGTGTAGAAATTTTCCTGAAATACTGAAAACTCAGATAAACTATCACACGCTGTATTCTCAAGAATCATAGTCTGTTTCTGATAACAATCACAAAGAGCAAATAATACACTCATCTCCGCTTCGAGGGTCAATCCTTCGATAGTATCAATTGTATATTCTTCAAAAATTATACTCATAACATACCGCCTTTCATATATTATGTTTTCTGATATACAGTCGATTCAGTTTATCATACGATATACCGATCAATACTGTATTTGTTTCATTACCATAACAGAGTCTGTCATTGCCTGTTATGGTTAATATCAATGCATCAACACCTTCATCTGTCTTGTCAATTTTACAATCAATTTCTATACCAGTAACCTCGATACGATTACATTGATCATTCAACGCATTCTTTATCTTCTGAGGTACTGTGGGATCATCAGAATATTCATGAAGATAAGATTCAATATCAATACCCAATTCAGGTATCGAAGGATATTGACCGGGTTTCATGAATAATAATGTTAGAATAGAATTGACACACATTTCGAATGTTGATATCATTTTCGGTTTGTACATTGAATCTACATCCATGAGTGAATCATAACCCAATGTCTGAAAAGATCTGGGGTATTTGCGATTCACTTCAGCTAAGTAGATTCCTCGTTCATCAAGAGCCATTATATCAACTCCTTATTCTGGTTGGTTGTTATCTGATTTGACGTACAACTCGATGAACTCATCATAGTTCTTATCAACTATTTTCAGATAATGTAAACCTGTTTTATCACATTCTTTTCGCATTCTAGCATCTTTAAGATATTCGATCTCACGATTATGAACCATTCTTGGATGAGTATTATTGCTCTCCTTTATTTCAATTTCAAGGTTCAGTGATATGATGTAGAAATCAGGTATGTACAGGTGAGTCGAACCGTCTTTCCATTTGTACCAATAATTGTTTGGTGATGGAGCAACGATATCGTTTGGACTCCAACCTAGACTCTTAAGTTTATTTAAGAAATCTTCTTCATATGTACCGATAATTCTGAATGTATGATTCTCATCCCACACATAATCCCTAGCATTAGCATGGTTATAAATCATCTTACGTTGCATATCAGCATCGTTTAGTAAATGCTCTTTTCCATATACATTTACCATTCTAGCCTTCACCTTTTTAACATATGATTCTCTACACGCTGGATCATCACATATTCTACAGTACTTCAATGTCTCTTTGTTGAAGTGAACATAGTTCTTTCGACATTCAGTGCATAGACGACCGACTGGTTTATGAACCAATAAAGAATAAGCCCATTCCAATGGCTCATATTCTTCAGGTACCTGATCATTGTGTTTGTTAGCGATGTGATTGCAGAACTTGTGTTTATCATTGAATATCATTGTGCAGAACGGACATCTTGTATTACGCAAACATCATCACCTCTTCTTTTTCTTTTCTCCGTCGAAATAAACATGGTGCTTATTCAAGTATTCCTCGAGTTTTTTGTATAACTTCGTACAGTTATCGATATCATCACTAATGTCCTTAAGAAGACCACTCCATAATCTCGAAGCATGCTTGAGATCATTCTCAATTTTCCTAACTTCAAATTTCGCAAGTGAGCCTTTCACCCTACCTTTACCCAGAGGGTGGAAATCTTCAACATTACCAATATTTTTGAAAATCTCTAGTTGTTCATTTAGCTGTTTAAGTATCACATTTTCAATAGTATCACACATGTGTTCTACTTTCTTAAGATACTCTTTTACTGGTATAAATGCATGAGATATTTTAAAGAAATCTTCTGTTTTGACCTCCCTCACATTTATTATGTCGAAATTGTCGATTAAATCCTGAACGAGTTCGGGATCTCTGAGTGGTCGGAACAGACATTTGAGTTTATTGTCTTCGTACTTTACCTCGAATTGTTGATTAAAATTAGACCAATCACTATTTAGAACATCATTAGGGTTTGCATACTCAGCTAACTTGTATTCAAATCTATTAAGCAAGAATTCAAGACGAACATTTTTGATTATGTCACGGCATTTCTTAACAAACTTAGTGAACATCTTGATCATGAAACCAATAAGTCTCAAAGGTAACAAACCAATCGTCTTAAGCTTAGACTCACCTTCCTCACGTTCGAATAACCCTTCCTGAAATACTGAAAACTCTGATAAATTATCACATGTTGTATTCTCAAGAATCATTGCTTGTTTCTCATAGCAATCACAGAGAGCAAATAATACATTCATCTCTGCCTCAAGAGTTAATTCTTCAATTTGATTTATATCATTTTCCCATACCATACGCATTTAACACATCTCCTATGTAATATTTTTTATGCTTTGACCGAATATATTCAGCTACTTCTGCAATATGAAGAATAAGTTGTTTAGAAGCCATACCAGACAAAGCCTTCACAGTCAATTCCCCGAGATATCTCATTTTCCAGGGTTTTTGTTTTCTTTCAACATCATAATTCGCAAAAACATCTGAACCATATCTTTTTTCAAACTCACGTACCATAAGTTCCACTTGTTTCAGTGTATATTTGCCTTCAACAATATCTGTTATAAATCTAACTTTATCAACACCCTTCGTATTGTTTCTATCACAATAACGTGAAATATCTACCGATATTGGTTTGGTCATCTTCTTCGATTTGTTATAAGCTCCAGTCTCATCAGTAGATGTAGAATCGAAATCGGCTCCGGTTGTAACCTGGTTCACAATATCCTGAGCGATTTTCAATTCTGATGAAATCTTTTTAACGAGTTTATTCCAATTCGCCAAAGCATTCTTTAACTTGGTAATGTGACTCTGTATTTTAACTATATTATCACGATTAGCCTTAGTGTTATCATTAGAGGTATCTCGTTTGACGTTATTGAGTTCAACTTGATACTCTTCCATTTTCTCATTGAGTTTAGGGACGATAAATTTTTCAATCATATCACATATCTTATCGATTGTCAGTAAATAATCTTCCATCTTGTATTCTGTTGGCTTTCCTATATTGGTTGAATGTAGATTATTCTTATCTGGATTATCTATATCGAAATTCGATATTTCATATTCAACCGCATCGAGATTAATATCTGATGTGATGTACAAAACACCATTTTTCATTATTGGTTTTAACTTATCAAAATCTCCATTGGGATCCAGTTTATTAATTTTCTTTTTTGATCTAATCTGCCTTATTTTATCACGACACATTTTGATGAAGTTATTTAATAATTTTACAAATGAACCGATAAGTCTCAATGGTAATAATAAAACCGTTTTTAATTTTGATTCACCCTCATCACGTTCAAGCAAGCCCTCTTGGAATACTGAAAACTCAGAAACATCCTCACTTGTAGAATATTCAAGAATCATTGCTTGTTTCTCATAGCAATCACATAGGGTAATCAAGACATTCATCTCTGCTTCAAGAGTTAATTCTTCAATTTGATCTATATCATTCATAATAACACATCCTTTCATATGTTAACTCAATTGTTTTATAAGTATAATGTATACAATTATTATTTTACAAAACCCCTCAGTAAATTCCTTATTGTAGGTAATTTTATATTTTAAAGATTGGAGTGTAAATAACATGGCAAATGTCAATGAAAAAACCCCATTTAGACGCCCCGTCGAGTTCAGTGATACTTTTCATACTTCATTAAAGGAAATACTTGATGAATACGTGAATTCAATGGCTGCTCTCGAAAAGACTGTTAATGTAGCTGGTGGATATGGTGTTTGTAATTGCACATATAAGATGAGATACATAACACCGAACAATGTATCCACTTATATATCAAATCTCAGCAAAGCATTGTCCAGCGGAATGATCAGACCCAATGCTGCAGACATTGAGATGTTTACAGTTGCATCAGTTGTTAAATTCTTGGAAGAAAACGAATGTGTGCCTTTCGAGGACACGAGTGTCATCAATCTATACGGTAGAGTC
Source organism: Clostridia bacterium (assembly GCA_017505165.1). GTDB lineage: Bacteria > Bacillota > Clostridia > Christensenellales > UBA1242 > Onthoplasma. The sequence goes on along the minus strand of JAFVPU010000090.1, from coordinate 5,560 downwards.
AATCCTCAGGTTCATACCCTTCGTGATCTATTGGTAATGATCGATAACGATGTTATCCCATCAATTGTGTACTCGTATGAGGAAATCAAAAAGAGAAATGAATATGTGAAGACAGACATCAAGACAATGACTGATCTACATTTTGATGCCGTTATACGCAATATCGTTTCGAAATTCCCTGAGATAGTTAAGAAGACATCTGATGAACCAGTATTCACACATTATTCAATGAGAAAAATGTTTATGATGTTCATTGAGGAATTCATTTTGTTCTCTTGTACATTGAATACTATCACAGCTAAATCAATCGCTAACTATACATCACCCAAGACAAGCTATGTATCAAAAGCTAAGGTTGAGGACGACACGGTTGTTGAGTATGTAACAGAATGCTGTCTGTTGAAGACAAACTGTATGAGTATAAATGCTAATCTACCATTCGATTGTAATATTCGAAACATTGTTCTTCAGGATACAACATCTAAGTTCAATGATGTTCGTAATGCTATCGAGTTCATATTACATGATCCCAGATCACCCATATCTGTTCTGATAAGTCGTCATATGCCCGAGGATGTGGATTGCAACACATATCAGGATGTCGAGATGATATCAAAGATGCTGTTCAAAGGACAGAACTCTGATCATCGTAAAACTACATCAGGTAGCTGGAGTTATATTATCGACAGAAACAAGAATGTTACTTCAGATCCATATGAAGATACTGGTTTCCGTACAGATATGACATGGCTCGACAATATAGCATTCGGTAATAACTATTTGGATTGTAACTATCGTCGTGATACTACCGGTAATCACGCTTTTAATCCAATAACTAATACCCTCAATGTGATATACAAAATGTATTGTGGATGTGATCTCAAGTCTAATGAAGAATTAGTGGTGAACATCAAGAGGGTATCAAATGTAATTGATGGAATCATTGATGCTTATTCAAATAACATGATTGAGAATCATGAACTGGTTCGTGACGTACTAAGTGTACTCGGTGAGATTCTCACACGTAACATGTTGAAGTTATTCCATAATAATTCTAGAGTCATTTCATATGATGACAATATGAGTAATACAATGATTCCAGGTTATCTGTATTCAGAAAGCTTTGTTATGGAAGCTGATGACAAAACCACTCCTTCAGTATCTATCGACAGTAAGAATGGTGGTAAGAGCATTACACCTAAGGTCAAGAGTGTTGGTGAGCTAATCAGAAAGTTCGTTGATTGGGTTATCAAGACATTCCCGAAAGCTGCTGAAAAATTCAATCAGAATCATAAGGCAGAGATGAATTTCATCAAGAAAAATGATAAACTCAACAATGAAATCAGTAATGCTTTGGGTAACGGTTTCAATCCTACTATATCCAATGTTCCTGAATTCAAGATTCCTGGTAAAGAGATCATGGATACTACTAAGATAGGTTCAGTTATTGATGAATTCCTCAGAACGAATAATGAATTCACCAAGGAGGATGTGCTTAAGAAGCTATACCCTGGTGGTGAAGCTGTTGCTAACGAAATTGCCAGTAAGCAGAGTGAATCCGATAAGGTTGTTGCTTTGACAAATTATCTGTTATATGGTAAAACTCAAAGAGGTAATCTGATAAATGGTGTTCTCCAGAGAGGTTTGTGGGATAGTTTATGTAGTGATCTACTTAACACTGAAAAGCTTATCGATCAAACAGCAAAGAAGTATGCTGAAGAAATAAAGAAAGCTGGAGAGAGTCTTAACAAAAGACAGCGTGAAATTGAAGCTGAAATGAATAAGGCTAATAATTCAGCTAACAACAATGCTCAGGGTGGTGAACCCACTGTATCAGCACCTAAGGTTGATGGTAGTGCTAAACTTGAAATACTTTCATCAGCAATACAGGAAGTTACTAAGACATTCGGTATTACAATGATCAATGTTTTCAATAGCAAATTCTATGCTGTGAATTACAAAATATATCAGGATGTCGTTAACATCTATCAACAGCAGAAAAGTAATAATCAACAACAGAAAGGGTGATAAGTAATGTCTGAGATATATCAGGAAGGACTTTTTACGAAATGGCGTGAAAAGCGTGAAAAGAAAAAAGCTGAGAAAGCTCAACAGATGAAGGATAGTATCGATGCACTCGAGAATGAATATGGTGTTAAATTCTCAAAAGAGTTCAGAATGTATCTTTCTGGTGAAAGAGTAAACAATGATGTTGATCTCGTGGAAATCTTCCGTATGAAACACAAAGGACTTTTTAAGAATAAAGGTGTCGTTTTCGAATTCGATGAAATAATGGATGAGGCGATGAAGTATCTTAAACGTACCGAAGTCGAGGGTGTTGAAGACGCTTCTAATCTATATGCTGTCGGATACTATTATCTCATAAAAGATGAAGATGATAGTGATAACATATACATTTTCTGTGATGAAAATGGTACAGTGTATACCGCATTGTATGAACGAGGATTCAAAGCTATTAAGTACGCTGGAGATAGTATAAGACAATTCTTATCAAGTTTCTATGCGAAGAAAATTCCAGTCGGTGATATGAAGTACACACATCACGGAGCGTATGCTGTCAATGGATCACGATTTGTGATGCCGAAATCCGTTAATGTTGATGTCAAGATTCCAGAAACACTCAGTGGAGGAGTTTCACCTAGAATATTCGATCTTGAATATTTTATGCTTCATAGATTCAACAGCTATGTCCACTATGATGTTGGTAACTATGTAAATGCGTTTTTGAAACGTCGTGTTGAAGCAATAAATGCTTTAAGAGACGCTATCACCGGACTTATCGAAATAATAAAGAACACACCTCCTACAGAGGATGGATCTAATGATGGTAATGGTGATGGTGGTGTAGCCATAAATGGTATCAAGATATCATTCTGGGAGATCTTCGAGATATCAGAGCGTGAATACGTGTATGATAAGTCTGGTGGATTTAAATTACTTCTTCATTGCACATACATAGGTGGTAGTAAGAATGTTATTGATATCCACATAGATCCTGAAGGTAGAGTAAGAGATGTTGAATCTGTCGATGATAGATTACTGACATCTCTCCTGACTCAGTTCATCTTATATGTAATAGGTGAGTCCAGAAGAAAGAGTGATTCAAAATTCAAATTCAATGAACATATAAAGGAACAATATGAGCCAATGGATGTTCCAACATATGTTGGTGCAATAGTCAACCAGTCTGATAATCTCATTACTGCTCTTGAGGCAGTTGGTGCTATGTATGGTATTCCTGCTGAAAACTTCTTAACTGATGATTCATCTAGCCATATCAGAATCAATGAAGATATGGTTATTGTTCCATCAAATGTAAAAGCATCAGGTAATACTAAATCAATCATGTGTACTATCGGTGTAGTTCTCGACAATATCTCCCAACGTATTGATGCTAAACTTACTGACTATCAGAAAAACAATATCTGTGATGGTGTAAGAGCAGCATCTAGACGCACAGCAAATCCTTCAAAGGGTGAAGTTGTTGGTAGATATGAGGATGATAATCATGAAGAGATACTCGTATACAATACAGGTCTCGTTGATATGGGTAATACTCCTGAAGCATTGAGAAAAGTAAGGGAATTAAGAGCTAATGGCTTGATACCTGAAATCACAACTCCTACTCGGAGTAAACCATCATATTTCACAGATGAAGACGATCTTGCTTCAAGTGTTAATATATCATCTGATTCATCTTCAACAGTATCAACCAATGATATATCCAGTTCTATTAATGAATCTGATATACACATTGAGATGTATGAAATATACAATGGTTCTACACAGATGGGTTACGAACTACTTCAGGAACAGGGATTTGATTTTGTGAAATCTACTATGTACCAGGAAGGTGATTCGCCTAAGAAATCAAAGAAGTCTGTTGATGTAAAACCTGAAGACATCAAGTACATGAAGTTCGATAATAAGAACATCATTAAAGCTATTAAGCACTTCAATAAAGCTAGAGAGAATTCTAGTATAAATCAGGCAGGTACTAAATTCAGTTTCGAGAATCTTATAAATAATGAAGACTATCAGAAGGCAATTGATTGTCTCAATAAACAATTCAATTGTAGAATCAACATTAGATTCTTTAAGTTCGATAATAATGAAGAGAATTTCTTCACGTCAACATGGAATGATTTAAAGAATAATATGACTATATCTAAATCAAAGGGTTTCCAACTCGGTGGTTTACCAGTCGATATATTTGTCATAAATAAAGTGGTTGATGCTGATGCCATTAAGAAACCTGATATGTTCGGACAGTACTTCTGCTCAATATTACTTCATGAAATATTCCATAACATTGCTAAAGTCATAGATTCGAATGCTTTGAAGCATAGAGCTTTATTATCAGCAACACTGATGAGTGCTTCCAATGAACCCAGTGCTCGTAAGCGTAGAATCATCATCACTAACTATGTTAATGCTGTTGATAAAGCTGAGGGTGGAATTCTAAATAGATTTACCCGTAGAAGTCTGATTAAACAACTCACATCTGTATCAGCATTACAGCATAATGTCAAAGCATTACAGGAGCTTCAATCTGATATCGTTGATGAGAACAATAAGGCTAGTGACGCATATATCGATAAACTCATCAAAGCATATGAAGACGTTATCAACAAACATCAGGAAATGATGGATAAACGTGAGAAACGTAGAAAGAGTAAGCTTCATAAAGTATTCAGAATATGTTCATATATTATTGGTGCTCTGATACCTGGTATCGGTTGGCTGTATGCATTATCAGTCTGGGCATCAGTTACAGAAACCGATTATGATAGAGCAGCTAAGGAATATAAGAATAGTAAACATCTTGAAGAATACTATTGTGATCTATTCGCGTCAATGTACAAACTTCCCCCAATGTTCTTATATGGTGTCGGTGATAATCGTGTTCACAAGGCTAATGACATTGATACTGAGAAACTGAAGAAGTTGATTAAGCTTGATATTAAACTTCATGAATTGATGCTTGATGAGCATCCTTCTGGTTCTGAAAGAAACTATTCTGGTGCGAGAATCGCTAAACAGTTGCTTGAGATTGATAAGGATATGGAGCCTGATCTCAAGACATATTGTCAGTGGATTGTAGATAACTTCTCATCTGCTGGTGAAATGGAACTCGACGAGATATACAATCAGACAACATTTGATCCTAAGCTTGCTGATGATATGGATAAACATATTCAGAATCTAATAACTAATAACGACATAACACTTACTGAATCTTTCAAACTCTGGTTGTCTTCTGATGAGAGTATCCTATAATAGGGGATGATGTAAATTATGACAGATAAAAGAAAAAAGATTGAAGATTTAATAAATAACGTCCTTACTACGATGGATCCGTCCGGCATAAATGCTAAGAAATATCAAGATATGTTCCATACTATGTCAGATAATGAGTTTGCTAAATGGATAACAGCATTTCTGGCAGACGAGAAGAGTAACTTCAGAATCGATATTGAAGAATTCGGTGATGGTTCAAGAATACTTAAATTTGAAAATCTTGAGAAAGCTGCAGAGT
>JAFVPU010000089.1 GCA_017505165.1 Clostridia bacterium | reverse complement strand
CATCCATATCGTTTTCAATTTCCTTGTTCTCAAGTTGTTCTTCCATTTTTTCTTCTTCCATACGAATGTCATTGTTTTCTGTTTCTAACATATATTCTCCTTCTTCATAGGTTTTTATTATTTCATTCACAACAAGGTCAACATTTTCTTTCAGTATGCCGGTTTGAGTAGCAATATCAGATGATATTTGGTCTACAAGCACTTTGAAATCATCTTCACAAGAGTTAAGATTATTCTCATCTTGTTCGACACTGGGCATACTTTCTATATTTTCCTTCAAACTATTGTTTTTTTGTTCTGTTTTTGATGAGTTTTGGCTTTCCAATTTGATCTGATCTTCTTTTTCTTCCTCTTTTTTCGTTTTGGAATCATTCTGCTTTTTTTCTTGACTCGTTTTTGTAGGGTTGCTGATAATACCAACAACCACCAACAATCCCAACAAAGCTGTAACTATTTCGCTGAGATTGGCAATATCAAATTCGAAATTAAATGCCTGAAAAATCAACAAAACAGCACTGACAAGTGAAATCCAAAAATTATAGTTTGTTAATCGATTTTTCCAGTTCATCTCTACTCCTTTCAATCTTCAATATTTTTTTGAAGATATCTAATTTGTCTTTATAAAGCAAGTATTGAAAATAGATATTAAACTTCTTGAAAATCTCACAATCAATATTCATAATAATCTATCTCGATTTTATCTACCTTCAAATCTTTTTCGGATAAAACTTCAACACTGCAATCAGATGAACAGACTTTGAAATTAAACTTGTTTACTCCATTTTGATAAGTGTAAAAAGTCAATTTCTTGTTGTCAAAATTTATGTTGATTTGAGTATCTTCTTTTGAGTCGATTTTGAGTGAAGTGAATAATTTTGTGTTCATATCTTTAGTCAGATTGTCAATCCTCCAATATTTTGACAACTCTCGATCAAAACAAACAGAATCTTGAACAATTTCACCAACTTCAGTTTCATAAATTGAGTTGAATGTTACAAGCATTTTTTCAAACTTATCTGTCTTCACTGGCAAAAAACTTTGTATATCGATCCCTCTTATTATTTGGTAAGATTCATCTGTTATATCCACCACAAGAACAGCATTGTTTTTATGCTCGGTCATTTCGCAAAGAATTTCTTTGTCGTCATTAAAATTCAACTTCAATGCTACAAAATATTTACTTCCGAGTGATGATGCTGATGCGTTTGACATATCACCAGTCAACAGATCACTGAGGTCTATATTAGTTTTGCTCACTTTGACTCCATTGAAAGAATATACCCCATCTTTTGTCATAAAAAAGATGAGATTTCCACAAACACTCACCGTATCACAATATATCATAGTATTAGATTTGTAAATCTGACTGATAGAATTCTCTCTTTTATAATTCGTAATTTTGGTAATCCCATAATCCCTGAATACATACACAGATTCATCAAAAGTAACAACTTTTCTCGCATAGCCCAAATCATCTTCAAGAGAGATATAACCCGAATTGTTGTTGATTTGACCGATATTTTCAACATCTAAATCTGTTGCATACCAAATCTTGAAAGCAGGTTCTTTGATTGTACAATACAAAACACCTTCATTCATACACATACTAGTAATAATAGGTACATTTTCAATTGTATACGGTGCATAATCTGTTCTCCAAACAACCATCTTATCAGTACTTGACAATATGATTGCATCTGCGTCATTTTTTTTGTATGCAAGTGTAATTGGTGAACTATTGAAAGTTAAACCATACAACCAATCCATATCGCCAGATTCATAAAACAACTGATTGATATAGACCTTTTTGTCATCTCCGTACAATAGCACTCTATATTGCGTATTGCCCGAAATTGGAAAATATTGTTTGAAATACGTTAGACCTTTCACGGCTGTGATATTCAAGTCTTGCGTATTTAATTTATATTGGAGTTCCGACTCTCGATTGAATGGAAACTCAGCCACCCTTATTCCTATTGAATTTGTTAAACTATTATTCATTGATACGTTGTAAAATTTTTCACACAAATCATTAGATTCTTCAAAAAATTTGTCAAATTTATCTATTTCAATCTTCTTTTTTGTTCTCATTCCCATCTCCTAGTTGGAAGGAAAAATGTTTTCATATCTTTCAAGCTCTCCGCTCTTTCAATATATTTATCATGAAACATATTGAAATCTTCAAACAATCCTTTGCTAAGACAATAATAAGAACAAAGACCAAAGACAATTACATCAGGACTCAAATGGGACAAAAAATCCACCTCGTCAAACATACTTGATATGGTTGGATAAGTCTCGAAATAAACAGAATATGTTCCGTTTTCTTTGAAATGAAGTGTACGATTCATCAACTTGTAGTCTGCTCTTTCTTCACCTTTTGTTATTTTTTTAAGCTTGATAAAATTGGTCAAACTTTTGAGTTCATATTTCAAATTTTGCACATCAATTTCTTCCATATTGACTATTGGTACATAATTTGAACAAAGTTCTTGAATAGAGAATTTCACAAGATGAAAAAGTTCCTTGATATTGTTATTTTCAAGACTATCTGACTGTGTTTCTTCTGTCGTTTTGTTGAGGATTTCAACTTCTTCAGTCAACCCCAACAATTGTGCACCGTCTTTTAGAACATCTATTATTTGCATCTATTTCTCCTTTATATTTCTTCAATTGATTGATTTAATTGATTGAGAACTTTTCTCTTTTCCTCATTCTCGATCAACTTGTTTTCTTTTTCAATTTTTTCTAGTATCCTTTCAATATTTGCACTTGATGTTTCTCTCACGTATTGCAGGACTCTTTCGTCCAATTGTTTGTACGGAAGAGTCAAGCAATATGTAGAGTCTGTTTGAGACGAATTATGTATCTCAAAACAAGATTTTGATGTATCATAAACTATAAAATAATACCTATCAATATCCTTAATTCTTTTTGAAATTTCATATACATCATGTCTTATTTCAAAACGCATAATTATCCCTTTTATTCTCATTAATTTGCAAATGGATTATTTACTGTAGTGTTT
>JAFVPU010000010.1 GCA_017505165.1 Clostridia bacterium | reverse complement strand
AGATGATTTCTCTGATTCACAATCTTATTATATTTTGCAAGATCATTCAGATAGATTTTATCGAGCTGTGATAATTCAATATCTATGAACCTTCTTCTTTCTGCCGGACCATTTTTTATGATATTCAAATCTTCAGGTGAGAAAAAGACCATATTCACAATGCCAAACAGTTCACTTGCTTTCCTGATCGGCATTTTATTTATGGCTATCCCTTTCGGACTATTTTTCTTTAAATGCATATCAATCTGATAATCAATACCACTCTTTTCCACAATAATCTCAAGATGTGATTCTTCTTTTCCAAACTGAATCATATCTCTGTCTTTGGTTCCTCGATGGGATTTTGTCGTACCTGTAAGATATAAAGCTTCTAAAATATTTGTTTTTCCCTGAGCATTATCTCCATAGAAAATATTTGTTGCATCATCAAAATCAAGATTCAGCAGATCATAATTTCTAAAATTCTTTAATTTCAAAGATTTAATCTTCAATTTTTATTTCTTCTCCATCAAAAGTCACAACATCACCTGCAACTAATTTTCTGCCACGGCGAGTATCCACTTCACCATTTACTTCTACAAGGCCATCCTGAATAACTTCTTTAGCCTCAACTCCAGACTCTACTAAGCCTGCAGCCTTGAGAGCCTGACCAAGTTTGATAAAATCTTCTCTAAGTTTAATTGTCTCCATATGTCCTCCTATGCAACTGCACTAAAGTTTACTGGTAAAATGAGATAAATATAACTTTCATTTTCATCCTTAATGAAGCATGGAGCTTTTGCATTCATGAGATAAAGTGTAACTTCTTCATCATCGATAACTCTGAGTGCATCAATTAAGAATTTAGGATTAAATCCGATGAGAAGATCTTTACCTTCTTTGTTGATGATAATTTCTTCATTCATGGATCCAATCTGTGAACGGATTTTAAGTTCCATCACTTCATCACCAATATTGATGATGATTGGTTTTTTATCTCCTTCTTTTACAAGAAGAGTTGCTCTGTCGATACAGCTTAATAATTCTTTTTTGTTAATTCTAACTTTTGTATCATAGTCGTTAGAAAGCATCTGATCAATTCTGAAATACTCTCCTTCGATAAGTCTTGAAACAACAATTGTTTTATCAAATTCAAACACAATATGATTGTTTGTGTAAGAAATATTCACTATATTTTCCGCTTCGCCTGATAAAATCTTGCTCACTTCCATAAGAGTTTTTCCAGGAACAACTAATTTTTTATCATTACCTGGTTCTTAAGTTCAATCTTGCGGATAGAAATACGATGTCCATCAAGAGAGATCACTCTTAACATATTATTTTTAATTTCAAATAACTCACCAGTCATTAATTTATTGCTTTCATTATCAGCAATTGAGAAAATCGTCTGTCTGATGATTTCTTTTAAAGTAAACTGAGAAATTTCAATTGAATCTTCTTTTTCGATTACTGGCAGATAAGAAAATTCATCTCCTGATTTACCTGAAATATCAAATTTTGCTTTTTCACATAAGATTCTTGTCTGAAGATTTGAATCAGTTTCAATGATAACGTCATTGTCAGGAAGTTTTCTAACGATTTCAGAGAAAATCTT
>JAFVPU010000088.1 GCA_017505165.1 Clostridia bacterium | reverse complement strand
CTCTACCAAAGAAACTCAACTACGAAGACATTCCTATATATGGATACATAGAACACAGAACACGAATGTTACAACCAAACTACTTCATCAAACACATATTCATTGATGAAGTACAAGATTATGATCCATTCTCATTATGCTTGCTCAAAGAATTATATCCACTTGCAGTCTTCACTGCAGTTGGAGATTATAACCAAAACTTACTATCAACACAAACAAATCTTCCAGTACTCAAAGAGTTGTTGCCAAAATCTGAAGTCGATAATCTCAACACAAGCTATCGTTCAACTTTCGAGATCGTCGACTTCTCGGCCAAAGTTATGGGCGGAACAATACCAACAAGTCTGGTACGACACGGCGAAAAACCTCTTGTCAAGAAATGCAACAAGGAAGAACTAAAAGAACAAGTACAAAACATAATTAAAAATCACAAAGATAGCAAAATCGCAGTTATCGTAAAAACTGACAAAGAAGCAAAAAAATATGCAGAAATCTTAAATAACTTTACCCTTATAACCAATGAAAACGATATTCAACTTCTCACAAAGAACTTGATAATAACAACTGTATATTTGAGCAAAGGATTAGAATACGATCATGTAATATTGCCTAACGCAGACAATAAAACCTACAAATCTCCGTTAGATAGACAAAATCTATACGTTGCCACAACTCGTGCACTACATGGATTGTATGTATTCTTTGAAAAAGAACCTTCAAAATTTATTCCAATAGAATAAATTTACAAATAAAAAATGAGTCTAACGATGGACTCTTTTTTTTATTAAATTTTACAAAACCCAATTCTATATTTGTTATCATGATTTAGCATTTTTGCCAAAAATTAATAGTCTGATCTTAATTCTACGATTAAAACTTTTTGATTATTTACACCAACAGGTTTATCATAAACAACAAATTCAACGATAACATCATAAAGATTATGACCAGCAACATAAGCAATGAGTTCCTCAACTCCAAGCACATCCCAAATTTTATCATCATCTAATGTTGTTTTACAATTAATGATTGCTTTTTGATAGACATTTCTATGATGAGCATCTTTATGATTGCTACCAACAATGGTTACACCATCTTTAGTTAAACATATTTCACCCAACAAAACAATATTTTCATAAGCAAAACAACTTACAGCCAAAGAAAAAGCCCCTGAATACTCTTTAGCCGATTTTAAACATTCATCTTTGCTGTGGCACAAAAAATATTTTCCACTAGGATTTTCAAGATCTCTTAAAATATAAGTTTTTTCAATATATTTATCACAAAAAGTTTCTATAACAGACTCTTCATATATTTCACAAATTACCTCTGGAACCCTGTTTAAATTGAGTTTCGATATAATATTTGCGCTATGCTTTTTTTTAATTTATCTTCATATTTTTATGATAAGTAAAAATTTTATTAAAGTCAATAAAAAAACCACAGTTATACGTAACCATGGTTTTGTTTGGTTGCGGGGATTGGATTTGAACCAACGACCTTCGGGTTATGAGCCCGACGAGCTTCCGAGCTGCTCCACCCCGCGATATTGAGTACGAGTATATTATTATCATATTATTCTTAATTTGTCAATAAAATTACTAAAATTTTTCAAAATTTAATGACTTTTTTGTTTTTTTAGTGTTATAATGAGTGTATTGTTTCAAAAAAATATAATTTATTACAAATTTGCTCATAATTATATTTTGAAATTTTAAACACATAATCAATAATTATACAAGGAGAATTTATGCAAGAATTTAAAACAACACCAATAACATTAGTTACAGGATATTTAGGTAGCGGAAAAACAACATTATTAAATCATATCCTAACAAACACAAAAGGATATAAGTGCGCAGTTATTGTCAACGATATTGGAGAAGTGAATATTGATGCCGACCTTATTGAAAAAGGTGGTATTGTCGGAAAGAAAGATGAAAGCTTGGTAGCACTTCAAAATGGTTGCATTTGTTGCACCCTACGTCAAGATTTGATTGAACAAATTCACGATATTGTCAAACAGAAAAAATTTGACCACATTATCATTGAAGCAAGCGGAATTTGCGAACCAATTCCTATCGCACAAACTATCAATTTCTTGACCGAAAGTTTCAAAGCACAAGGCATGCCTATTTATTGCAAACTTGATGCTATCGTATCCGTTGTTGACGCTTTCAGAATGGTTCAAGAATTCGGATGCGGAGACGAACTTGTAAAAAAAGACATTGAAGATGATGATATTGAAAACCTTGTTATTCAACAAATTGAATTTTGTGATGTTTTAATTCTCAACAAAGTCGCAGAAGTAAGTTCTGAAGAATTGATCAAATTGAAGAAAATCATCAAAAATCTTCAACCAAAAGCAAAGATAATTGAAACAGATTTTTCACGAGTTGAAATAGACGAGATTCTTGACACAAATTTATTCGATATGGAAAATCTTTTAACTTCTGCAGGCTGGTTCCAAGAAATTGATAAAGATATTGACGAACATGAAGATCATGATCATCATCACGAGCATAATCACGAATGTGAGCATTGTGGCAAAGATGAACATGAATGTCATTGCCATGAACATGATGAAGACGAGCATCACCACCATCACGGACATGATTGCCATTGTCATCATTGTCAAAATGGCGAAACTGAAGAATATGGAATCGGTACTTTTGTATATTTCAGGAGAAAACCTTTCGACAGATTGAAGTTTGATGATTGGACACAAAAAGATTATGGCAAACAGATCATCAGAACAAAAGGCCTTGTATACTTTGACAGCGAAAAGAATATGTCATACATTTACGAACAAGCCGGCAAACAAAAAGTTTTGAGCGAAAATGGTCCATGGTATGCCACTCTACCAAGACACCAAATTGAACAACTTCTTTTGCAAGATGAAAAATTTAGACATGATTGGGACGAGGTATACGGAGATCGCATGATTAAACTCGTATTCATTGGTCAAAAAATAGACAAACATGCAATCACAGAAGAATTAGATAAGATTTAAGAGTTAAACACTCTTTTTTCTTTACCATTCTATTTACAAAACATATTTTTATGTTATAATTCTATCCGTAAATTTAAAATTTTTAATAATATTTATTAAAACTTGAAAATTTTATTATTTTGTGATAGTATATTCAAGAATTAAGGAGAAAAAATGAAAATTATAGTTGGTCTAGGCAACCCTGACGGAAAATACAAAAATACTTGGCACAATCTTGGTTTTAATTGTGTTGACTTTTTTGCCAAGAAAAATAATCTCAAATTTTCAACAAAAAAATGTCGTGCAGAAATTGCAAAAGGCGACGGATATATTATTGCAAAACCACAAACTTATATGAATCTTAGCGGTGATAGCGTCTACGAACTCAAGAAGTATTTCAAAGTTAATCTTGATGATATCTTGATAATTCTCGATGACATTGATTTAACAAAAGGAAAAATAAGATTCCGCATGTCAGGATCTGCTGGAACTCATAACGGTCTTAGAGACATTGTCAACAAAGTTGGCTCAACTCCAAGACTTCGAATTGGTGCTGGCAGAGATTCTTCTCTTGATTTGAAAGATTATGTATTGTCAAATATAGATGAAGAAAGCAAAATAATAATCGCAAAATCTTATGAAACAGCTACAGAATTGATTCAAAAATTTATTGATGGAGACTTATGTCAAGATACGACGATTTAATTTCCAATATAGGCACAAAACCAATCCTTTGTAGCAATCTTGGATTTGGAGAACAAGGTGCTTTGCTTTCCCGATTGAAATCGGGAATTTTTCTCTGCAATGATTTGGACAAATGTCATTCTATGAAAAATCAACTCAAAGCCCTTAATAAAAAATCAATAGTAATTGATGAATTTGATAGACCTTTTACTATATCAAAATTTCAAAACAAAGATAGCAATTTTCAAATACTGTCAATGCTGAAAAGTATAATTCAAAACGATAGCATCATAATCTCTACTCCACAAATTCTTTTTTCATCTTTTCCAGACATCGATTCATTCAAAACATATACAATTAATATCAATCAAAAAAACGAATACGATATTATTGAAATTGAAAAAAGTTTAATAAATATTGGATATTCAAAATCAGACATAATTACCACGAAAGGTGAATTTTCACGTCGTGGTGATGTCCTTGATATTTTTGAAATATCATCAAACAATCCTGTAAGAATAAATTTTTTCGATACTCAAATTGAAGACATAACTGAATTTGATTTATTAACTTTTGAAAAATTAAATAAATTAGATTCAATAAACATAATTCCATGCAAAAATAATTTTTTGATCGAAAAAGAAAAATTAATAAACGAATTTAAAAGTTTTTCAAAAGATGATTCATTATTTTTCGATTTAATTTCGGATATTGAAAACAATCAAGATATTCCAAATGAATTTTTAAATCCTTTTATCCACAATATATCAACAGTTGCAGATTTTGATATTCCTATTATTATTTCATCTT
>JAFVPU010000087.1 GCA_017505165.1 Clostridia bacterium | reverse complement strand
TCCATGGAGTCTTGACAAGTCTCGGTTTATTAGATTCATCCATTGCACCAATTGCACCATCAACCATAAAACCAACACTATCAATCATACGCATTGACATTGAAGTATTTCCAATCTTGATTTTGACTGCTTCGTTTGGCACAAATTGAGGTTTCGTAGTCATCACCATTGCACCTGCACTTGCTTGAGGTAATTCATCATTCGCCCTTTCCCTGTCGTGCTTATTGACAATATTATCCAATGCAAAATTTTGAATAAACTTTTGTATAAAGGTAGATTTTCCGCATCTAACTGGTCCTACCACACCAATATACACGTCCCCATTAGTACGTTTTGCAATATCTAAATAGATGCTAGAATTTTTGTCCATTTCATCCTCCAATCTAACATAACTTATGAGTGCGATAAACAAAATATGACAAGCATGAAATACTTTTTTTATAATTTCAAAAAGAAATCTAAATCAAAAATCGTCAATGTCTTTTTTGATAATAAAAAAAGATTTCTCACAATGAGAAACCTCTTTATAATATCAAAGTAAAAATATATCCTAATATCAAACTTGGCACAACCAACATTGATAAAATAAAAATATTTTCTTTTGGTCTTTTATTCTCTTTGAGCAAAAACACCAATCCAAGCCCAGCATTGACACACAATCCCGTCAATAATGCTCCGAATGTAAGTCCACTCGAGATATATAGTTGAGTCAACACAACACTTGATGCACAATTTGGAATCAAACCAATAAGCATTGCCAAAATCGGTTGCAAATATATTCCTTTACCCATAAATTCTGCCAACGCTTCTTCTCCAACCCAAATATGTGTGATAAAACCAAACAACATGTTTATTATCAATATAAAGGCACTGATTTTCAAACAGTGCAACATTGGATGCAACCAATCAAAACTCTTTGACTCTACGTCATGATGACAACAACCGGTATGTTCAACAATACGATGTTCATGGTTGTGATGCGTTTCGTTTAATTTATTTTTGAATATTTTTTTGTGTAACCATATAGCCAAATATCCAACTAATATACCAACTAGAATTTTGATACCTATCAAGGCAAATAGTTTACCAGCAGATTCCCAATCTCTTATGTTAGTTATCAACAATGGGATTGCCTCATCACTTGTGGCAATATAGACTGCGATCAAAGCACCAACTGATATAGCTCTGTGTGCGTACAGATCGGTTGAAATAACTGAAAATCCACATTGTGGAATACAACCTATGAGCGAACCAAATACCGGACTAGCTTTGCCTTTCAAGAACTTGTTTTCTTGAATCTTTTTTGCACACTTGAATTCAAATAATTCAATCAAATAATAGACAATAAAAAGGAACGGCAAAACTCTTGCCGTATGAATCAAAGCTTCCAAAATCACATGCCAATAATGACTCATATTTCTCCTTTTCTGCAGTAAAAAATTTGTGCAAGAAATTTCAGGGCACAAAATTTTTATTCAAATTATTCTAATTTAAGCGAACCAACCACATTGATACAATGTGCACGCAACTATAATTAGAATTGAAATTAACAAAATTCGTCTAATCCATTTCATGCGACGATTTTAACACAAAATTACACAAAAATCAATAATATTCGTCTCTTTTGCTGTTAAATTATCTCATTTTTTGTGAAATTTAAAATTTTGCTGAATCAAATTAGTCTGCAACATAGACACGCCAATATTGTACACACAACATTACATATCAAAGCAATTGGAATTGTTAGCAATGTTTTTTTGACGCTTGTCGAAGCAAAATAGATACTACTGACATAAAAAATCGTATCACTACTTCCCATGATGACACTCGCACATTTTCCAACATAACTATCCACACCATAGGTTGAAAATATATCTCTCAAAAGAACATAACCAGCATTTGAACTGAAAGGTCGAATAAGAGTCAATTCACAAAGTTCAACCGGTATTCCCAACACTTTGTACACCGGAGACAAAAATTTGCACAAATAAGCACTAATTCCACTATAACGAAACAACTCCACTGCAATAAACATTGCAACAATATATGGTAGCAACGAAGCCATTAAGGGAAGTGCTCCTTTTGCTCCTTTGACAAAGCTTGAATAAGCATCAACATTTTTGACCAACGCATAAATCAGAACAAAAGCAATCAAAATTGGAATAAACAAATCAGTCATGGCGTTTTTTCCTATATTTCAACGCAACCAACAATATTCCTAAAATAGTAGGAACAAAAGTTGCAATAATTGTAGGCACAAGAATCGAACTCGGACTCACACTTCCAGCCAAAGCTCGCATACCAATAACCGTTGTTGGAAGAAGTTGTATACCTGTAGAATTGATCACCACAAGCATTATCATACCTCTGGTTGCAATCTTACCATTATTATCCATTCCTTGCATAGCTTTGATTCCATAAGGTGTTGCTGCGCTACCAATACCAATAATATTTGAAGCAATATTCATGCAAATATTTTTCTCTGTTTCTTTGTCATATTTTCCAAAAATCTTCTTCACAGGATATGACAAAAAATTAGACAATATATGACTCAACTTACAGTCATCCATAATTTGCATTATTCCCATCCATACAGCATAGATGCCAATGAATTCAATACTCATTGAAACACCTGTTTTGCTTGCTGACATCATGGTGCTTATAATGTTTTCTGGTTGAAATATGCTCATCAATATCAAACTTGACAATATCATTACAATCCAAATCTTGCTCATATTTCATAATATGCAGACTTGTCCATGATATGATATTATGCCAGGCAGTTTTCCACATAATTCGCCAACATGTGAATAAATTTTTGACAGGTTGGCTTATCCTCTTCATCTTTGTTTTGCCAACAAATATCTATAGCATTTCTTATATTTCTCTCTATTGTGCAATCTTTTTTATTGTATTTTTGTGCAAGCATAGGATAAACTTCTCTAGAAAAAGACTTTACCTTTAAATTCTCATTCACTAACAAATCAATAATATCGACCAAGAAATAATGTGCTGTATAATTCTGACTCACACCACACTTTTTGACACATTTCTTTATGAAGTATTTCTCACTAATAAAATTGCCATATTTTTCGTTTTTTGTATTCATAAATCCACTTTTAAGCATGAAAAAAACTGTATTTCCAATTCAGAAACACCTATGCAAGAAAATAAGCTTCCAGATTAGAAAACAGTTTATCTTTGCTCATACAAAATACCACAAAAAACACTATTTGTCAACAATTTTGTACAAAATATTCAAAATTCTTTACAATTTTATTCAATACCCTTCATTGTGAGCGAAATTCTCTTTTTGTTAAGGTCAACAGAAAGGATCTTTACCTTGACTTTTTCTCCCACTTTCAACACGTCGCTTGGATGAGAAATAAACGAATCACTTATTTGAGAAATATGCACAAGACCATCTTGATGCACACCAATATCCACAAATGCACCAAAGTCAATTACGTTTCTCACCACACCATCAAGCACCATATCTGGTTGAAGATCTTCCATAGAGAGAATATCGCTGCGAAGTTCAGGCAATGGCATATTTTCACGAATATCACGACCTGGTTTTAATAACTCTGCCACAATATCATTGAGAGTTGGCACACCTACCCCAATTTCTTCTGCCACTTTACATTCGCCTTTGTTTTCAATAAGTGATGGCAACATTTTGAGTTCACCATTTGCGATATGTTCATCTGTAAGATTGAACAATTCAAGAAGTTTCTTCACCGCAGGATAACTTTCTGGGTGAACAGCAGTATTGTCAAGAATATTCTTTCCGTCAGTAATACGCAAGAAACCTGCACATTGCTCATATGCCTTTGGTCCCATCTTCTTCACATTCATAAGTTCGCTTCTATCTGAGATATGTTTCACTTGAGAACGATAATCTACAATATTTTCTGCCAAAGAGCCAGAAATACCAGAAACATAACTGAGTAGACTCACTGATGCAGTATTAAGGTCAACACCGACACTGTTTACACAGTCTTCAACAGTGTTGCCAAGCACTTCGTTGAGCCTATTTTGTGGCATATCATGTTGATATTGACCAACTCCGATTGATTTTACGTCGATTTTGATGAGTTCTGCAAGTGGATCTTGAAGACGTCTTGCAATAGACACCGCACTACGAAGATTTACATCATAATCAGGGAATTCTTTTGCTGCAAGTTTTGACGCACTATAAACAGAAGCTCCTGCTTCGTTGACCATTGCATAACTCACTTTTCTTGGACAAGTTTTGATTAGTTCCGCCACCAAAATTTCACTTTCCTTGCTTGCTGTACCATTACCAATAGCAATGATATCAACATTGTTTTTGACAATCATATCAGTCAATTTCTTCTTGGCTTCTTCCACTTTGTTTTGTGGTGGAGTTGGATAAACAACTGCTGTATCCAATACGTCTCCCTTGATATCAATTACGGCAATTTTACATCCATTATAATATCCTGGGTCATATCCCATAATGACATTATTCTTAAGCGGTGCTTGAAGCAAGAGTGGTTTCAAGTTCACTTCAAACATCTTGATCGCTTGCTCATTTGCTCTATCTGTCAAGGTAGTTCTACACTCTCTTTCAAGTGATGGGAACAAGAGTCTATCGTAACTATCCGCAATAGTATCAATAATGATTTCGTTTGTAAATTCATTATCTTTCTTATATACCTTTTCAATTTCAGTGAGAGTAAGTTTTGGATTAATTTCAATAGACACTTTCAAGCAATCTTCCTTCTCACCACGGTTGAGAGCCAAGATTCTATGACTAGGAATCTTCGCCACATCTCCAGAGAAATCTTTATAGTTTTCATATGTTTTTTCTTTGTCTGTTTCTTCGTCCCAAACAGCCTTGATTTGAGATTTCTTGGCAATAATATCACGAAGAACTTTTCTCAAATTCGCATCATCACTGATCATTTCTGCAATTATATCTTTTGCTCCAGCGATTGCCTCAGCCTCATCTTTCACGCCTTTTTCTTCGCTAATATATTCTTTTGCAAAGTTTTCCACCGGCTCGGTCAAATCTTGAGCCAAAATAATATCAGCAAGCGGTTGAAGTCCTTTTGCCTGAGCCATTGTCGCTCTTGTCTTTCTCTTTGGCTTGTAAGGACGATATATATCTTCCACTTCGGTCAAAGTGAGTGCTTCAGCCAAAGCCTTTTCAATTTCTTCAGTCCATTTATCTTGTTCTTTGATGACTTTCTCTACCTTTTCTTTCTCTTTGTTGAGATTTCTCAAATAATTAAGTCGATCTGCAAAATCTCTCAATACTTGGTCATCACAAGCACCATGCATTTCCTTTCTATATCTCGCAATGAACGGAATAGTATCCCCTTCATCTATGAGATTGATAATGTTGATCGCATATTGTTCTTTGAGATTAAACTCATATGCTAATTGTTTCTCGATTTCCATATTGTATTTCCTTTTAATGTAAACGCAATTATTGTACCAAATCAAAACAAAAAAGACAAATATTTTTTTGTGATAACGAAAATTTTTAATATTGTATTGAAATAATATAAGTTGTGTGATAGAATAAGATTATATTGAATAACAACAAACCATCTGTCTACAAAAATATAGGAGAAACTATGGAAGAAAACAAATTAAATATCACAGACTTTTATCAAGAGTTTGATCCGAATTTGATCAACTTCATCAAAGGTCATTTATTCATTGAAAACGCAATGGAAAAAATTCTTAACAAAATACCAATGGACAAAGGTGTGTCTGACAAATTTTCAGGCAAGGTGTCCCAAATGCTCATGTATAATGTCATAGATGAAGATATGGCGAATTTGATAAGAAAGATAAACAAAATCAGAAACAATATCGCACACGATCTATTCTACAAACTTACATTTGACGAAGTATTTGACCTTGTCGAAGAATCTGCAAATCTTGGTGTTGATTATTCTGACGATTCGATTCTTGACAAAGAATCCGCCAAAGAATATTATGGACTCGAAGGTCTTATTGGTGAATTGTTTCCAAATTTATATATGGATTTATTCTACTGCAACGAACATTTATTTGGAGATGAAGAATTTAATAATTTTTTAGGATAAAACCTAAAAATTTTAATAAAAATTATAAAAAATTCACAAAAAAGGAGTAAAATTTACTCCTTTTTTCCTTTTTTATTCAAATTTTGAACATTGAGATAACTTTGTCTTCTCTCTTTTGCATC
>JAFVPU010000086.1 GCA_017505165.1 Clostridia bacterium | reverse complement strand
TTTCATAAAAAATGTACAATATTCTATTTTTTTGAAATTTACTATGGATTTTCAGTTTTTTTATGCTATAATATAAATGTATGAATAATTTTATTGATAACTTAAAAGAGTTAAGTGAAATAAATCAAGTAAAATACAACGATTTGAAATCTATCATTTCTGATATGGATTTGGGCGAAGAATATAATATTTGTGGATTGCTCTATTTACATATGAAAGAAGGTAATCTGACCCTTGATGATATCAAATCTTCTTGCAATGATTTCACTTATCAAATTCTGAAAACACTTGATAAGTTGAATAAGATTAACTTCTCACAACAAAGCGAAGAAGCAGAAAATTTGAGAAGAATGTTTTTTGCTATCACAAAAGATATTCGAATAATTATGCTCAAAATCGCACTTGTTACAACCGAACTTAGACATATTGACAAATCTAATAACGAATACAATTTGGCGCTTGCGCACTCAATCTTCACTCTTTATGCCCCACTTTCTGCAAGGCTTGGTCTCATGACTTACAAAACAGAATTGGAAGAAGGTGCTTTCATTATTGAACAACCTGAACTCCGTCAGCAAATCCAAGACGAAGTTGACAACCGCTTTCACAAAAGACAACCTATCGTAAACCGACTCACAACTTTGGTAGAGAATTGTTTGACTGATTTGAATATCAAAGGAAAGGTTTATGGCAGAAAAAAACACATATACAGTATCTACAAAAAACTTGACTCTCATACTTTGGATAATATATATGACCTCATAGCAGTGAGAGCAATAGTTGAGACTGTTGCAGATTGTTATGCTCTTTTGGGAAGATTGCATTCAATTTTGGAACCAATGGAGAGCAGATTCAAAGACTATATTGCAACACCTAAACCAAACGGATATCAATCTCTCCATACCACTGTTATATTTGAAGGTTTCCCTGTGGAAATACAAATCCGAAGCGAAGATATGCACAAATATGCTGAGTATGGTATCGCTGCACATTGGCTTTATAAAGAGAAAAAATCAAAACAAGACAACCTTGACACACGTCTTGCATGGCTTCGTCAGATGATGGAAGATGAAGATAGTTCGATTGATGAACTTGCAGATTCACTTTCTCAAGATATTTACAATAATGACATTTTTGTTCAAACGCCAAAAGGCAAAGTAATTTATCTTCCAATGAATTCGACTCCGATCGACTTTGCGTACATTATTCACAGCGAAGTTGGAAATAAATGTGTAGGAGCAAAAGTCAATGGAAAAATGGTGCCTGTGAACTCAACTCTCAATAATGGTGATATTGTTGAAATTATCACCAATCCAAAATCAAAAGGTCCATCAAGAGATTGGTTGAAAATATGTAAAACAAGCGAAGCAAGAAACAAAATCAATACATTCTTCAAAAAGAATATGAAAGAAGAAAATATCAAGCTTGGAAAATCTATGCTTGAAAGTGCGATACGAGCAAAAGGTTATTCTGCAACAAAACTTTTGACAGAAGAAAATATTCAAGAATGTTTGAGTTATTATAGCATGGCTGAAGATGAACTTTATGCAAGCATTGGAGCAAATTCAATGTCGAGCAAACTTGTTTCTGGAAGACTTATATCAATTCATGACAGAAAAATCAAAGCAGAAGAAAACAAAACACAAGAAAATACGACTATCAGTCTTTCAGTTCCAAGCGACAAACATATTGCCATCAAAGGTTTAAATAACATTCTTGTCAAATTTGCAAATTGTTGCCATCCAATGTATGGTGATAAAATTGTAGGTTTTGTATCCGCTGGTCGTGGTGTCATTATCCACAGGGACATTTGTCCAAACGTTCAATACTTCAAATCTTCTCGACTTATCGAAGCCAGCTGGAAAGATATAGCTCAACCAAACAAAAAGAAAAAATAAATATAATAAAAAAATCCAACAAAAATGTTGGATTTTTGTTTTTATTCTTTTGATAAAAAAACTTGGATGATTCCAAGTCTTTTTTGCTTATTAAGCAAGGATAATCGGTTTCTTCCAACCTATGATTGAAATTAAGTCGATGATCCAAAGGATTGCCCAACCTGCCAACAACCAGAGCACTCCGCCCAAAAGGATAGCAATGTTACCTTTCACTGCACCTTTCACAAGACGATAAATAGCCCAAATGATATTGAGAGCTGGTAATGCAAAGATAATTTTAACCCACAATGGAGCACTATCTAACCATTTAACAAAACCCATAATTTACCTCCTTAACTATAAGTATATTACAAAATATTTATAAAAATATCAAGAAAATTGAATATATTTTTCAAAATTCATTATCCGATAATAGAACCAACTGTTCTTGGGAAGAGTTCAACATCACGAATGTTGCTCACACCTGTGAGATACATAACAAGGCGTTCGAATCCAAGTCCATATCCAGAATGTATGTTTGTTCCATATCTACGAGTGTCTACATACCAAGAATAATCTTCTTCTCTCATTCCGAGTTCTTTGATTCTTCCAGTCAAGCGATCCAATCTTTCTTCTCTTTGACTTCCGCCACAAAGTTCTCCAATACCTGGCACCAACATATCCACAGCTGCAACG
>JAFVPU010000085.1 GCA_017505165.1 Clostridia bacterium | reverse complement strand
GTATTAAATGATTTAAGAAATCATTCTCTTAAAGCTGTATATGATAATAAATATCAATTGAATCTTATTGCGATGGGATTCTTAAATAAACCCGGATTAAATTTGGAAGAACAGAAAGATCTTGGCGATTTATTGTCTATCTGTAATATAACGTACAATCGTACAGATAAGACTGTACTTCCAATAGAAGACGGAGTTTATGATTTACTCTTGGAAAGATATAAGGAGTATAATCCCAATTTCCAAGTAGGATCGGAGGTAATCGATTTCCAAGCATCCGCAAACGATTTTGCAGAGAGAGAAGCTTTTATCGATGCCGTAAGGTTTATGGGAGAAGACGAGAATGATAAGATTTTCAATGCATTCTATAAAGAAGATCTTATATTCCCAGATATGAGAATAGATAGTAGAGATACTATTCCGATTGCTCCACCAGAACCCATAAACGTTACAAAACGTAAACACGATACTGTACATTCTCATCCTGAATTGGTGGGAACGTTAGACAAATGTAAGTTTGTTTATATTAAAGATGCAGTAGAACGTGGGGTTGATAATGATCCTAAAGTAAAGATCTTAGAAAGAGATTTCTTCATGGATCAAATGGCTAAAGGAGTCATCAATCCAAATAAGCAATATACAATTCTTATGGAATTGAAATATGATGGTGTATCGGTAGAGGCAGATTGTACAGATGTAGTGATATCTGCAAGATCTCGTGGAGATACTGGAATCGGACAAGCTTCTGATATGACTCCAATTTTAGCAGGATATAAATTCCCACACAGAGATCCATCTGAATCAATGTGTGGAGTTAAATTTGAAGCGATCATGACAAGACATGATTTGCAGAAATTCAATGATATGAAAGGGTACAAATATAAAAATTGTAGATCTGCTATCGTTGGATTATTGGCATCTGCAGATTCTTGGAAATATAGAGACCTAATCACACTTGTGCCATTACAAGTAGATGCAGAAACATTCTATGGTCCAGATATCCAAGGAAATGCAATTGCCGAAGTAGAATATCTTAATGACAAATTTGTATCTCATGGAACTCCAATGAGATATTCTGTTGCTTCTGGTAATGTGTCTGAATTATTATATCAGATTCATTTATTCCAGCAAGAAGCAGAAATGGCAAGATCTATAATTCCATTCATGTATGATGGTATTGTAATTCATTATGTGGATAATGATCTTAGAGAGATTCTTGGTAGAGAGAATTTTATCAATAAATATTCCATGGCAATTAAGTTTAATCCTTTAAAGAAACAGACTGTATTTAGAGGATATACATTTACAGTAGGTCAAGATGGATCTATCACTCCAATGATTCATTATGATCCTGTAGAATTCTATGGAACTATTCATCCTAAATCATCAGGTCATTCTCTTAAACGATTCATGGAACTCGGATTAAGAGTTGGAGACGTTATTGATGTAGAATATATCAATGATGTAATGCCATACGTGGACAAACCTGATAATGCATATAATGATGAGAATGCCATGAAAGTGCCATTATTCCCATTTCCAAACAAATGCCCAATATGCGGCGGAGATATAGTAATCTCCAAAACAGGACGTTCGGCATATTGTAGTAATATGGATTGTGAAGGAAGAAAGAGCGCTAGATTAGCAAACATGTGTGCTAAATTAAATATGGATGGATTTGGAGATGCAACTATCACAAAACTTAGAGTAACAAGTCTTAAGCACATGATGGAAATGCTTAACGAAAATAACGCTATGTATATTCAATCATTAGACTTTGGCCCTGTTGAAACTGTAAATATGATTAATGAGGCTAAGAGAATTATGACAACTCCGATGGAGGAAACGGTATTATTTGGTTCTATTGGTTTCACAGATGTAGCAGAAAAGACATGGAGACTCGTATTTGAAAATATGAGTTATGAAATGTTTTTCGATATGTATAATCACGATGCGTTATATAATGCATTAATTCATATCAAAGGTATTGGTCCTACCACAGCCAATACTATTGTTGAAGAGTATCCATTCTTTAAAGATGATATTGAATTCATGTATAAGAATGCTAATATCGTAAGATATACAAAAGCTACAGGTAAAATAATCAGAGCTACAGGATTTAGAGATAAGGAACTGTTTGCTTATCTCAGAACTCTTGGTTTTGATGCGGACGATAATGGTTCTCTTACGAAAGATACAGATATATTATTGGTTCCTGAAGCTGGACATACGAGCTCTAAAACTCAAAAAGCTCAGCAATATGGAGTACAGATAATCCCTATTGGAGATTTCAGAGAGAATATCGAAAAGTATCTGTAGAATAAAAGGAGACTAAAATTATGAAAGAAATAAATATAAAACTGCAAAGTTTCGAAGAATTTATGAATGAATTATATGATGAAGGTACAAAAGAACTTCCATTCGATACGTTTATCATTGTATATATTCAGAAACAGCTCAAATTAAATAAAGTTGTGGCGTCGACTTTGGGTGTAATGTCTCTTATAGACAACACTATCAGAAAAGCGTGTGGTATAGATAAATCTATTGTATCATATGAGTTGTCGCTTAATGAATTTGATTTTAGAAAGATTGATGATATTAGATTTGGTTCTATATCGGAATATATAGGAGCAATGTGTACAAAAGATATATTCAGATTCGCATTAGCAAATGAATGCCATTGTCGTATTACAGATGATATAACCACAGGTGTACAATTCATAAAAATATATGAAACTATACCTGGTGGTGTTCGCATTCATGTATCGGAGATGAGAAAATTCAAATTTGATAAGTAAAAATCAATAAGTATAAAATCAATAACAATCAGATATTATAATAATGACACAATCGATAATTGTGTCAAATATTACAATATAAAATTTCAAAATGAAAAGGAGAAAAAAGAAATGAGCGAATTGAAATTTGATGAGACAAAAATCCCGGAGAACTTCTCCAAAACACTGGTTGCAAAGAACTTTACTTTTGCAGCCGCACATGTAAACAAAATTGGACGCGTTATCTTAGACGCGGTATCTCGTTGTCTTGGTTCTATTAAAGACATCGACAAAAAACAGGCTGTTGTATTCAAAGGATTAGACAACACATTCCTTGCAGCGGCTGTAGTTAAATATCACAAGAACGAAGATGATCCGGACAATCTTGCTTCCGGTAACT
>JAFVPU010000084.1 GCA_017505165.1 Clostridia bacterium | reverse complement strand
TGGAGTATTTGCTTTTCCCAATATTTCAACGATATGACCTCGCATCATTCCATCAGTCAAAATTTCACTATCAAGCTCTACCCATACTTTGTCATTATTTTGAGCTGTTAAACTTGCCCCTTTTGGAATCCTTACATTTGGAATTCTAGCATCATCAGGGTAAACCATGTTTTTGCCTTTTGCTTCGATATAGGTTCCAACCACATGAGTTGTGTTTCTTCTGAGAACTCTCACGACCTTTCCTTCAATCGATTCTTCGCTTTTCCAATTCGTAATTTCAATCAAACAGTCGTCATTATTGAAAGCACCATTTATCGCGTATGCTGGAATAAATATATCTGCCATATTTTTGACTTGCGCAAAACCGAATCCTTTCTTATTAAGTATCAATTTTGCAGGCAAAAAACCACGATCAGCCGAAATACTAACCCTGTCATCATTGTCCAAATACAATACACCATCACCAATTAAGGTGTTGACTTTAGCCTTGACTACACTTTCATCTTCTTCGCCAATTCTAGAAATAGATTCTACCAACTCATCAAGAGTATAATGTATCAATAAATTTTCTCTAATAATTTTTATAATATCCATGAAAATATTGTACCAAATATGATAAAAAATAGCAAACAACTATATAATTTAATCATTTATTTTATATAAAAAAACAAAAAAGTCTCTTTCGAGACTTTGTTTACATTAATGTTGGTATTTTCAATAATACAAAATAAATAATAGCGAATAATGCAATCATTCCAATAATAATGTACACCAAACGTGTAATTCTACCTTCACGTGAACCAGATTTATTCAAAGAATAATAACTGTCCTTGTTTCCTGTAATTGCATTGCTTGTTTCACTTCCACCTGTGATTTGCATAAACACAAGCACAATCAAAACCAAAGCCAATAACGCCAAAATCACCAAACATATTCTTTCAAATATTGGAAAAGTTTCACTCATCCAATTAGGTATTGTACAAAAGAAGCTCATTTTTATTCCTCCAAAGCTAGATTATTATATCATAAGTAAATCATCTTGACAAGTATTTTTATTAATTTCTTGCGTATGAAATAAACACCAAGAAGACTATTAATATTATTGCCAAAATAAATAGACCAATTTTCTCAAACTTCTTTTGTTCTCCATTATATTTTTTATAAAAATTTGCAAGCAAGAACAAAACAGAAGCAAGAAGACATAGCCATATGGTAACATACCATAAAGCACTTAATTGTTGAACCCAATCAACAACTTGGTAATACGCAGATTTAAAAACATTTAATATCATACTCATATCCTTTCTTTTATATTATCAAAATTATTTGTTTTTGTCAATATATTTCAATTTTATATTATCTTTTAATCAGTGAAACCCCTTCAAAATACGGACTATTTTTTAATCCCATCAAATCTAGGAATGTCGGAGCAATATCTTTGAGCTCTCCAAATTTTTTCATCTCAACTTTATTGTCAGATATCGACACCGCCATCACCCTGTTTAATGAATGTGCTGTAGAGATACTTCCATCTTTATTCATCATTTCTTCAGCATTTCCATGATCAGCAGTGATCAATAAATTATATCCTTTCTCCTTGCCTGTCAATACAATATTTTTTACACATTTGTCCAAGTATTCTAATGCCTTTTTGACAGCCTTATAATTGCCCGTATGACCAATCATATCAGGATTGGAGAAGTTTACAATAATAGCATCATAATCATTTTGTATGGCTTTGATTGTCTGTTTGGTGATTTCTTTCGCCTTCATTTTTGGTGTTTTGGCAAAATCTTTCACTTTCAAACTTTCAATTAAAACCCTATCTTCTCTCTCAAAAGGTTCTTCACGTCCACCATTCAAGAAATATGTTACATGAGCATATTTTGTTGTTTCCGCAATTTTGATTTGTCTTTTTCCTTTTTTAGACAAATATTCACTCAATGTATTTTTAGCTTCCTTATTTGGATACAAAACTATTGAATCAACAGTCGAAACATCACTCATAGTAACAATTTTTGCCGACACTTTATCTGCTTCGGCACAGATCTGTCTCAACCTATCTTCTCTGAAATTAAAGAAGAAAATAACATCATTTTTTGTTAATTTATAATTGCATTCTGTTTTTATCCTTTTCGGTTCAATAAACTCATCAGAAATACCAAGTTTTACATTCTCTGTCAAATATCCTTCTGGATTGTCAATTTGTTCTTTTTTTGAACCAAACATAACATTTATTGCTTGCTTAGTTCTGTCAATATTTCCTTCTCTGTCCATTGCAAAGAATCTGCCCATAACAGACGCCATCTCACAATTTTTTATACCTTTTGTAAGTTTCTTGAATTGTTCAAAATATTTTACGCTATCATGCATGCCAGAATCTCTGCCATCAGTTATGAAGTGTATATAAATATGCTTTATTTCATTTGCAAAGTCTTTAACAATTTCAATAGCATGATTAATATTGCTATGAATATTCTTATCGCTCATCAATCCAACAAGATGCAAATCTCCCTTATTTTTGATAAGATAATCTTTGATTTTTAAATATTTCTTGTTTTTAAAAAACTCTTTTGAAACGATATCATCATTGATTTTCTTAGCTGTTGAAGGAATTACTCTGCCTGCTCCAATAGTAGTATGCCCAACTTCACTTCCTCCCATTGCTCCAGCAAACAATCCAACCGATTCTCCATCAGTTTTGATTAAAGAATGAGACAAATTTTTCAAACTATGCAAAAACGGAGTTCTTGCATTTGTTACCGCATTGAACTCTGATTTTTTGGCATCTCCATATCCATCAAGAATAAGCAATATAGCTTTACTATTCATTATCCATTCCTTTTATAAGTTCTATGAACCTTTCTGTTTTTAGTGTTATGCCACCAAGCAAAAATCCGTCAGCACCAGCCTTAGAAAATGTAGTAAAATTCTTTTCATCCACACTTCCACCATACAAAACTTCTATGTCAAAATTCATTTCTTTTGCTCTAGATTTGATATTATCTATAACATTTTTTACTTCTTCTGTTGTAGGAATATCCCCACTTCCAATTGCCCAAACAGGTTCGTATGCAAAAATAATTTTTGAGCTATGATCAATGTTTTTTAATACAGCATCAACCTGCTCAAATATCTCATCATTTCCCGAATTTTTATTTAATTCTCCCACACAAATAATAGGTATCAAGCCTAATTCAAGTGCACATTTCACCTTATCCACAATTTGTGTATTTGTTTCCCCATTGCTTCGTCTTTCACTATGACCAATGATAACATATTCTGCATCAAATTCCTTGAGCATTGTGGCAGAAACTTGTCCTGTTGATCTTCCTTTCATTGCATTTGCAACATCTTGTGCTCCAAGCGAAATTCTTTCATTTACCTTGAAAAATGGCAGATAAATAAAAGGTGGACACAAAACAATTTTTGTGTCCTTTGTGTCAATCTTATTCAACTCTTGAACTTGTGAGAGAAAAAACTCTTTATCTCCGTTCATTTTGTAATTTGCAACTGCGTACATAATCCCCTTTCTATAAATCCTGAATCAATTCAATACATGGCAAAGTTTTTCCTTGCAACAACATCAAAGAAGCTCCACCACCTGTTGAAATATGAGTTACCTTCTTAGCTACACCAAGCGATTGAATGGCAGCAACACTATCACCACCACCGATCACTGAAATCGCCTTGCTCTTTGCAATATATTTTGCAACCTTGTTTGTTCCATGTTTGAACTTGTCGTACTCATAAACACCAACAGGTCCATTCCAAACAATTGTGCGAGCTTTTTTGATTTCTTTCTTGAATGCCTTTATTGTTTGCTTTCCTATATCCATTCCTTGATATTCATCATCAAAGAATCCACTGTTAAACTCTTTTGCTTCAGCATCTTCACTGAATTCTTTTGTACCGATATTATCAACCGGAAGAATAACTTTCACGCCTTTTTCTTTAGCCTTATCAAGCAATTCTTTTGCCAAATCAAGTTTAGAATTATCTATCAAAGATTTTCCAACATTTCCACCAATTGCTTTGATGAATGTGTAAGCCATTCCGCCACCAATCAAGATTGAATCAACCTTATCAATCAAATTTTCAACCACAGGAAGTTTGTCAGAAATTTTTGCACCACCCAAAATAGCAACAAAAGGATGTTCAGGTTTTGATAAAATTTTATCAAACATTCTGAGTTCTTTTTCCACCAAGAATCCACAAACGGCTGGCACATGTTTTGCTATTCCATATGTAGAAGCATGCTTTCTGTGAGCTGTAGCAAACGCATCTAACACAAATATATCAGCAAAACTTGCAAGTGTCTTTGCAAATTCCTCATCATTATCTTCTTCTTGCTTATAAAAACGAATGTTTTCAAGCATCAAAACTTCGCCATCAACCATATTATCTATCATTTTTGGCGCAGTTGGATCCAACACATCTTCCAAGAAAGAAACAGGTCTTTCCAACAATTTCGAAAGTCTTGCAAGGACAGGACGAAGAGATAATTTATTATCAACTAACCCATCTGGTCGTCCCAAATGCGAACAAAGAACAACCTTTGCCCCATGCTCAATCAAATAATTGATTGTTGGCAAGGTTTCAACGATACGAGTATCGTCCATTATTTTTAAATCAGAATTGACAGGCACATTATAGTCAACTCTAACAAAAACTTTTTTTCCTTTTACATCAACGTCTCTAATGGTTTTTTTCATCATTTCTTCTCCATTATATAACCTAACTTTTAGGCAAGGATTTATGTAGTTAAAGAGAATTTACCAAACTACATAGTATCATCTAGGAAGATTATACCATAAGAATTTTTTATTTCAAAATAATTTTTGCGTATTTATAGAATTTTCTTGAAATTTTTCTTTTTTCAATCTTTGTTATGCCGAAATCATCACAAAAAATATATATTTTTCGATACGAACAACATAAATGATTGATATCAATTCTATTTTCACTTAAAACGATTTTGTTGAAATTTCTAAAATTTGTAAATTGAGTCCCAACAACAAACTCTTTGTCTTTTATTTTTATTTTAACCCCTTGATTGATAGGGCAAACTTCACATTTACCATTTGAACATAAAACCAATTTTTTTACTCTTTTTTCTCCAACTCTTACACCTGCAATAATAGGAACTTTTGCTTTAGCATTTAACATCTTTAATTCATTTAAAACAACACCTGATTCTTCAGATACATCTTGAATATCATACATTATTCCAAAGTTGATAACAAGCAAATCATAATTTTTAACCTTCAAAAAAGCATTAAGATAAAACGACTTATAATTCCCGCCACTTACACAAAAAATTTTCATACTGCATTGTATGAAAATTTCTTTATTTACGACAATATTTAATTTTGTTAAATCTTATTACATTATATCTATATCTTTGTATATGTAAACTCTATAACAATCTATCTTTTACACGCAATCGACACTTAAATTAAGCATCTCAAAAATATCCCTATTTTTTATATAATAAACAATAGATTTTCCATCTCTATCAAACTCAACAATCCCAATATTCCTAAGTATTTTCAACTGATGACTAACAGTTGTTTGATTAATATTAAGCACCAATGAGATATCACTCACACAAAGTGGCATAATAGTTAACAATATCACAATTCTAAGCCTAGTTTCATCACTAAAAGCATAAAAGAATTGAGCCAAAGTTTTCACATCATCTTTCTCAGGCATAAATCCCTTAAGTTTTATTTCATCATCCACACACAAATTCATATATTGATACTAAATTAAATTTACAATAATATCAAATGTAATTTTGTCTACTTTTATCATAATATGGTTTTTTGAGTAAAATTCATGAATATTTCACAAAAGAAAATAAAAACGAATATAAACTATAAATCAAGGAGAGAATAATGAATATAAATGCGTTGTACATATTGTTTGCAATTTTGATTGCCATCATTGCTCAGGCGACAGATACAAGTTTAGTCAGCAATACCACTTTCTTGCTCCTTCTTTTGCTCGCTCTTGGCGCATATGGTCAAAACTTAAACACCAATTCTTGCTGTTGCAACAACAATCAAAGAAGCTTCTTCTAGATAAACAAAAAACTCTCGGTTCTGAGAGTTTATTTGTTTTAATTAAAATAATTTATACCCATATTTGTTTTCATTTTGATAAGATTTTTGTAAGCGACTTTTCTTGCTTTTTCTGTGCCTGCGCGTAATATCTCAAATACTTTATCTGGATTTTGTTCTAAAACCTTTCTTCTTTCACGAATTGGAGCAATAAGTTCTTGAAGAATATTATTCAAGAATTTCTTGATTTTCATATCACCCAATCCACCTCTTTCATAATGTGATTTGAGTTCATCAAGGTTTTTGTATTCTGGCAAATATTTTTCAAAATCTTCTGGTTTTGAGAACACATCTAGATATGTGAAAACAGTATTTCCTTCCACTTTGCCCGGATCTTCCACATGTATATGATTTGGATCAGTATACATAGAGAAAACTTTTTGTTTAATCTCTTCAGGTTCGTCTTTTAGGTAAATACAATTGCCAAGACTTTTACTCATCTTTGCTTTGCCATCAGTTCCAACCAAGCGATAACAACTTTCACTTTCTGGCAAAAACGCTTTTGGCTCATAGAAAGTTTCACCGTAAAGATTATTAAACGAACGAACAATTTCTCTTGCCTGTTCAATCATTGGCAACTGATCATCACCGACAGGAACTATTGTTGCATTAAATCCGACAATATCAGCCGTTTGACTCACAGGATATGTCAAGAATCCCATAGGTATAGATTCTCCAAACTGTTGTTTTTGTTTCAACTCTTCCTTGACAGTTGGATTTCTCTCCAATCTTGAAAGTGTCACAAGATTCATAAAATAAAAAGTAAATTCACTAAGTTCACTCACTTCACTTTGAACAAAGAAAGTTACTTTCTCTGGATCTAGCCCCACCGCCATATAATCCAACATAACATTTAATACATTATCTCTCACTTTTTGCACATTCCCAAAGTTGTCTGTCAAAGCTTGTGCATCAGCAAGCATAATATAAAATTCATCATAGTCGCCTTTGTTTTGCAACTCTATTCTTCTACGCAGACTACCAACATAATGCCCTAAATGAAGGTTTCCTGTTGGTCTGTCTCCTGTTAATATAATTTTTTGCATATATATCTCTCCTAATACTTCATTTTTAATTTCTACTAAATTTTATTTCATAATTATTATAACAAAAAACTTGGTGTAAGTCCACAAAACACACACCAAGTTTATAAAAAGTAAAATGCTTTGTGGCGATAAAAATCCACTCACACCAAAGTGTAAGTAAATTATATACGCCAACCAAAGAATTTTAACATATTTTTTCTCCTTATTTTATTAAATTAAAAACTTCACCAACAAGAGCGTCCAAATTTCTCAAATGATCCATTTCAACTTGTTCATCTTGTTTAATCTTATTGATTTTCTTCTGCAATGGTTTGATTGCATCTTCTGTATTTTCGTGTAATTCTTTCATCTTTGAAGCAATGATACGTTTCATAAGAGATGATGACTCTGGATATTTTTGCACAAGAAATGTTATCCATTCTTTAGATAAATCTTTCACCAACTTTGTTGAAAATGTTGTATCTTGATAACATATTTCGCAATCTTCCTTAAATATTTGAAAATTTAATTCATCAACTTTCAAAATCACATCTTCCCATTCTTTTTTACCAACAAATAAAACATTTGCTTTGATTCTATTTGTGTACGAAGATCCATTTTTGTCTGTATCTTTACCATACATTATTACTTCGTGCCCACATAAAAACAATTTGATATCTTCTAATGAATAAAAATTTTCCATATTATCTCCTATTGAATGATTATATCACAGTTTAATCATCTTTGCAATATGAAACTAAAAATTATTCACCGATAAATTCTTCAAGTTGAGTGATATGTTTACGGAAGAAGTCTTCTTTTTGCTTCAATGTTTTCAATTTGTGATTATCTTTATCCTCAAAGAAAGTATACACATCATCGAAGATATAATCCCAACTGCTCCAATTATCTTTAAATCCAAGATAATCGGCCACATTTTCAGTGCCACTTGGTGCGATCGGATGCAATAATATATTTGCCACTTTAATCATCTCTAAAGTGTTTGCGATCAAATTATCGATTTGTTCGCTCGTAGTTGCCTCTTTGATCTCTTTAACCCAATATTTGTTGATATTTCTCACATAAACGTCAACACAGTTGATACATTGATGGAACTTCTTCTCTGCCATGAATTTCTCATAATTCAAGATTGTGTTCTTAGCATCTTCCTTTGTTTTTTCGTCAATCTTTCCAGCTGGCAAAACACCATTAAATTCATTTTGAACATAATAGAAAAGTGTTCTCAAAATTCTATTATACACATTGGTGAGCAAATTACCTTCTTTAAGTACAACGTCAATCTCATCTGCCTTTGCGTCAGGGTTGAAAGCCTTTGGCATAAAGCTTACATTGTTGTTGCCAAGATTCATACCCAAGAAGTGCATTCTCATCTGTTCGGCTGTATAGTGTTCCAACAAATTCTTTGCCATTGGTGGCTTGAAACTGCCTGATGAACTTGCTTTCTTATTAAGGAACAAAACGTGTTTGCTTGGAATAATATGTGTAGGTTTGAAATCTCCATCAGCATAAGAAATTTTGTCTTTTCCGTTCATTGCCATCCAGATTGCTTGTTGCGCTGGACCATAGAAATACAAGTTATCTTCACCAATGAATTGATAGATTTCGCTATCTTTGCTACACCAGAATTTCTTCCACTCATCTTCATCTTTTCCAATGCTCATGAGATATGTCTTTGTGAACGAGATTGGAGCCCAAAGACTCTCTGGCCATACATAGAAAGTTTGATCTTTCTCATCACCAAATTTAGGGAATTCAACACCCCAATCAATATCTCCACTGAGACGGAAAGGAGTGAGAGTTTTTCCGTTTCTGAATCTGATTTGATTTTTTGCCATGATATCACAAGCCAATTCTCTATCGCTCAATTTGTCAAATCTGATTGTAATACTTGGAGCATTAGGGTTAGTCGTAATATCTTCAAAGTGTGGAAGTTCTGATTTGATTTCATCAAACTTAGATAGTTGATCTTTCTTGATATAAACTTCTGGAAGTTTAAAGAATTCATTGATTTCCTTCACCATAAATGAACGAGTAGATTTGTCTTTTGCAATCTCGTCAGACCACTCTTTCATAGGCGCAATACAATCTTGAAGATTGAAATACCAGTTCTCAATATTGACAAGTTCAGGCTTTTCTCCACTCAATGTTGAAATAGGATCAATGAGTTCAACCGGACGATATTGGTGTCCCAAATCACACTCATCAGCATAACCTTTTTCGCTTTGACAACCTTCGATTGGGCACTTTCCAACCACTTGTCGACCATTAAGTAAACAGCCCGCCTTCTTGTCAAAGAATTGCAAAGATCCCATCTTTGAAAGCATATTGTTTTTATATAATGTTTCTGCAAAGAATTTGCTCATATTTGCATGAACTGACTTCGCTGGTTCCAAGCCAGAAGCACCAAACAAATTGTGTTTGATTTCAAAAGCTTCGTAAGTTTCTTTTTGAATATTATGGTTGTGAGTAATAAATTCCTCTATTGTCTCAAAATTGATTTTTCCTTCTTCTTTAAGTCTGCGGAAGCTTTCCACAGCAGGACTACCATAACAGTCTGTACCCGACACAAAAACAACATTTTCAGCACCAATTCTATCACGCAAAAAACGTGCAAACGTATCCGCATGCACCATATATCCACCAAAGTGCGCAAAGTGTAATTCTTTATTACCATAAGGCATTCCACCAGTGATCACTGCACGCTTTGGAAACCCGGGTCTAGGTCTAACAAAATTAAAGTCCATAATCTTCTCCAATTAAATATGAAATATTATAAATCAACCCATAACTTTTGTCAATCAAACAAATAAACGAAAAGCTTTGAAATTTAATTTTATTAAAAAAGAGATATTGAATCTATCAATATCTCAATCTTTCATAAATTAATTATTCTGTCCAAGAAATTATAAACAATTCGTCAGTTTCAATAAAATGATCTAATTTTATATCATCGTAATAATTATTATAAATTCTAATGTTTGTATTTACATAATTATTTTCGCCTGAAATTCCTGCAAAAACTTGCTTGTAAGTATTATTAAATTGATTATTTCTTATAATTATAGTTGCATCTTTCGCGAAACCAATTCTCATTGCTCTTTCGCCGTTTTCTGCCCAGACATTTGGATCAGTCTCAGTCTTACTAACTTGATCCAAACAATTAGACACATTATTATTCTCAATCAAAATTATACCTGTTAATGTTTTATTATCTGTATATTGAACTGCTATACCATTATGTCTAGTATTTTTAATTGCATTTCCTTGGATAGTTACAGTGTCTCCATTTGCAATATAGATTCCCATCGCATGCCCATCAATTCGATTGTTTGTAAAAGTTGAGTTTTTAGCCTCACCTGTGGACGTTGTTGTTATCATAATTGCTGCATTCTCTACATTGTTTGAAGATTCAATTTCGTCTGTTGTAAATGAACAATTATTGATTACTAAATTTTCACTTTTACCCAAATGCATAAAAAAGGATAATCTGCCAGTTGCCCCAACGAAATTTAGATTTTCAAATTTGACATTATTCAACACTATTACTTGCGAATGTCCTTTTGAAATAAATCCCTTCACAGGATCATAAGTATCATCTGCATGCCAAGTAGATCTAGCAATAAATTTTCCCTCAAAATATGAATCATCAGTTGCAACAAATTTTATGTCTTCAAATACTCTTCTATAAGAAAATGATGTGGTAGTATAAGTCTTTAGCAATTCATAATCATTGTTAATAATCTCGTTTAATTCGCTATCTACTGCACCACCGTTGATAACATCGGAATAAGACTCAGCTGTGGTCCTCAAAACCAATTCGTCTTTAAATTCCCCATCAAAAATCACAACTTTGCCATTAATATCGCTATCTAAAACTTGTTGTGCTGTTGTTGGAGTCGCAATCTCATATGTTCCTTCTTCCATTGCTACTGCTGTTTTGTGTGTTGAAGCGCATGTAGGACAAAGTTCTTTCACATATGCTACGCCATCAACTACACTATATTCTTTGTCGTAT
Source organism: Clostridia bacterium (assembly GCA_017505165.1). Lineage (GTDB taxonomy): Bacteria > Bacillota > Clostridia > Christensenellales > UBA1242 > Onthoplasma. The sequence continues at coordinate 183 of JAFVPU010000084.1, read as the reverse complement.
TCAAAGTCTGCTGGAAGTCCATCTTCTGTATAGAGATTGAGCTCAAATGATCCTTCAAGATCCGCTTTTGCTCCTATCTCAGTTACTCCTATCTCTATCTTCACTAAAATAGTATTTCCTTTGTGGGCTACAAGATATTTGTCTGTGCATACTTCATAGCCTGATTCTGGTATTGCATAATAC
>JAFVPU010000083.1 GCA_017505165.1 Clostridia bacterium | reverse complement strand
TTTCAATAAATAAAATAAAAATCAATTTGAAAAATTTGCTATAACATTTGATAATAATATCAATTTTTACTTCGAAATTTAGTAATGGTTTTTACTCTAAAAATTTTGTTGTATTTTTGGTGAAAATTTGACATCTTTTTTCTTTAAAAAATTGTTTTAAAATTTCAAAGAATTTTATTGAAAATGTTAATGTTGAATTGTGGATAATTTCATAAATTTTCACTAGTAAAAATATATCCGATTTTGTAGTGAAATAAATTATTAAAATAATTTGATTTCTCCTCACTTTTTATTTGACAATAGAAATTATAAAATGTATAATTATTTTGTTGAAAATTGTAGATAATATCATTATCTAGAGAAACTTATTAGGGGTAATTTATGTTTAAAAGAATTATGAAAATTGCAGGTATCGTATTCGCTGGTGTTGCAGTGTTCACAGGAGCTGTGATAGGTGTGATGGCTGCTATGGGAAAATTTAAGAAGAAGAAAATATATCCCAACAGATTGTTTTTTATGGAGACCGAGCAGGTTGTTATTTTTGATGAAAAGAATGATCCGGATGCATGGTATTCATTTGTTGTCTCAGGTGAAAATACTGAAAGCAAATATGATGTCAATCAAAAGGATTGTTACATTTCATTTGTAAACAAAGAAGCTTCTTCGTTGGTTGATTTGTATGATAAAAATAAAAACAAATTGGAAGCAAATCAAGCAGGTAGATTTGAAGTTGAGTGTAATGAAAAAATTTATTACAAAGTCAAAAAGCAAACTGAACTTTTCAATGGATCAAATTATGGTAAAGTTGTAATTCATGCTTTAGGTGAAGAGTTGAGTATGGTTGCTTCAAGCAAGGATCTCACGATTTGGATTGATAGAGTTGTTGATACAATAAGTGTCAATGCTGACACAAAGGCTACAAAAAGTTTGAATAATACTTTTGCAACTCAATCAATTGCGGTTGCAACAACAGAAAGATTATATTTTGATTACACATCTGATCCGATCAACGCTTTGTATCCTACAACAAAAATTGGTGAGAATTATGGAAGAAAAGAAGTTGAATTGTATTATAAAGCAGATATAACAAGTCCATACGAGAGAATAGATACTTCATCAGACTTGAGCAAATTCAATGGCTTAGTTGGTTGGGACGAAAACAAACAGAAATTTTATTTTGTGAGCAATGAGGCAAGCACAACAGGGTATGATTTCTATCTCGCAACATTCGCTACATATCAAGATAAAATGGATTATTATGCAGAATTGGAGGCGAATCCAGACAATGAACCTTCAGTGAAAGAACGTCTCGATCATATGGTTGTTACAAAACTTAACATCAAGACATATGATGTCGGAGTGAAGCAAGTATCGTTTGGTGCTGAATATGTTACACTCGACTTGAGAAATAATAATTTGATATCATTGACAGAATCAGCTCAAGGTTTGACAAATCTTAAAATGTCAATGATTGGCAGTGATGATAAGGCAAATACTTCAAGATTGGGCTCTACAGAATTCTTGCCAACAACAGAAGATGGTCTTGGCTTGGTATATTCTGGCACTGCAATGATGGTTGATTCATCAAATGAAAATAACAAGATAGAGGTTGAGTTCAATCCTACGATAAATTATCCTAGAAAAGAGATTTCTATAGTTAAAGACGGTGTGTCAAAGGTGTATGAAATCAAAGAAGTTCAAGAGCAAGGCTTCAGAACAGTTTCTATTTTTGGTAAAAAATTAGTATACTTGCAGGCAAAAACAGATAGTAGACAATTTGTTTGTGCAAATGGATACTTGTTGTTTGATGAAAATACGAGTCAATTGAGCATACTTTCAGCTGGTACATATCTTGGATTGTTCTATTTGGATGGAGACTGCTATGAATATGTAGTAGATTCAGACATAGTTGACTATACTATAGAAAAAGACGCAAACGTAAGTGGAAGATGGAATATTTTTGTAAAAGATTACGATTTGAACAAAAAGGATAACATTTACATTAAATGTCTTGCCGTAAATTCAAAAGATGCACATAAATATAACAAAATTGTTACCTCTTCTTACAAAATTTCTCTCCAAGAAATTGGTTTGTCATTTGAGGTAAACTCATCATTCAACGCTGTTGTTGAAAATAATAAGTTGACAATGAATGTTACTTCAAGTGAGGGAGACGAAAGGGCGTTTGCGGATATAGTATCTGTTGGGGATAGTGTTTCTTATAACCAATGTGTATTTGTGACAGACTATATTTCTGACAATATAGACGATTATGAGATTTTTGTAATCCCAAGCAAATTTAATTCAACAAACTATGTACTTGTTGGATATGCTGATGGTGAATACTTTATTAATAAAGTTAAAGCGATCAAACAAATCAATGGTATTGAAACAAAAATCTATGCAATGCAACTCAAGACAGAATTTGGAAAAACGATTGAAGCGGTCGATATTACAAATAGATTGACGACAGATGATTTTGTGATGCACTCAATCAAAGAGGATTATCCTATTACAGTAGATGTATTGTTCAAACCAAATGCAGAAAAGATAGAATTTAATTTGCCTGATGATGTTGATCCTGTTATTGATGGAAAACAAATTTATGGAAATCAAACAGGTTATCAATTTACAATTGCTGGTGATGATTCAACATGGTTGGCTGATGCGGGACTTAATAAAGACAATTTCAAGGTATATTTAAACGATACTTCGGTTGAATCTGACAAGATTTATAACTTCAATTGGAATAATAAAGATTCAAAATGGACGTTTGATACACGTGATACTTTTGATGATGTATCAAATTATGTAAGGATAGCTATTGTTTTCAATGGAATAGAAATTGTTAGTGATCCGATATATATCTCTACAACAAAGCCGGAAGATGTTAACTATAAAGATCCTATGGGTACTTCAAAATCTTTATATACAGGAAGTTATGATACAATAGAAACAAATTATATAGATGCTAATTATGATACATACAAATTAACATTGAAGTATGATGGTGAAATAAAAGTTGATGAAACAAATATTTTGATGGGATCAGTAGTATTGTCTTCACCACTTGTTCTTAATACAGAAAACGGAGTTGAACCAGGATTTGTTACAGATATTGATGAAGTAACTCAAAAGTTTGATTATGTATCAATGAAAAAAGAAGTGTTTGATGTGATAAAAGATCCCGTTACCGGTGATTATTCTATTCAAATAAACCGCATAGGTGTTGGATACATAAAAGTTTTTACAGAAAGTGAATATGTTGGATATTTGAAAGTTGAAATTGTTGATGATGGTAACTTCACTTTAGCGGATAAGAAGTCAGATGAGTCTTTTGTTACAAACGAATTTGAAATAACTTCTTCATCTGTAGCATTGAAAGATAAGTTATCTTATAAATATGGTACAGAATCTATTGATGGTCTTGTCGATATCAAAAACGTATCAATCAAGAGTTTTGGTGCAGGAAGTGTGAATGATATTATTCATGATGAAGAACACAAACAATTCACATATGGTGGCGATATCATTTTAACTTATGAAAATGAAGGTAATGGTTGGGAATTTGACAGACCTAATCAAAAATTCTCTACATTGGAACTAGAATTTGATTTGTTCGTCAAGACAAGAGAACAAGATGAGCATATAACATTCAAGTTTAATCCGGCAACAAAGATACAATTTAATAGTGAATGGGAAAATCAACAAGTATATGCTGGTACAAAAATTTTATTGACAGAAGAATCAAAGAATAATGGCACAGAATCGTTTGAGAAAAAGGCATATTATCAAATAACCGATCCGAACGACGACGCTATTACAATCACAGATGTTACATTGAATGGATCAGAGGATAAATCTAGTGAGGTAACTTTAAATGAAAAGTATTATACATTCAGCCCAAGTTCAACAGGTGTTTACAAATTCACTTTCTCAAATGGTGATTCAAGAACTATAACCGTTCAAGAAAATGTTGTTGCTTTGGTTTCTGGTATAGAATTTGATTCTGAAGAAGTAGAAGTTACTTTCGCTGAACTTAAGAGTTTTGATGGTGGAGTGATTTATGGTGATACAGTCGGTGTTTATCCTGAAGATAAATTAGAATCTATTCCTGCTGGAATTGACAAAGGATTATTGACTATTAAAGATCAAAATTATAAACTTTTGAAATATGACAATACGACATATAAATTCAGCACAAGTGCAATCACAAGACTTAATGATAAGGATTATGAAGAGACTATTACACTTATGTATAATGGTAATCCTATAGCTATTTATTCTGGCGGTCAAAAGTTAAACAAAATTGATATAAAAATCAATAATATATATAATGTAGAGGAAACCGACGATATTTCTAAGAAATATATCGAAGCTTACAGAGAAAGAAATACTGAGGAAATAATCACAAAAATCGATAACAAAGGAACAGAAAAAGATTGGGAAATTGTTGGCATAATTATTTCTGGATCAAGCTTTGAGTGTGTGTGTTCAGATACAACTATTAGTCTTACAAATCCAATCACTTCAATTTCAACACAAATGGTTACATTGATTATTGAAATTGATGGAAAAGAATATACTTACGAGACAGAAATTGAATTGAGACCATACTTGCCTCAAAAGAATGATGGTTATGAAATATATGCAGGTGATGGAAACAGTGAAATAAAAAAGTGGACTGATGAATTCATTATCTTAGATGATACTATACCAGCTGACAAAAATTCTGTGATTTATTATGGTTATGATAGAAATATCATTTCAAAAATTGAAGTTGGTTATCCAAATGGTTATTCGAATGCTGACAAAGTGATTACATTCAATGATGATGGAAGCTATGTTGTTGGAGCAATTGTTGGACCTCAAAAGAAAATTAGATTGAATTTCACATTCACATATAAAGAAGGTGGAAGCTATGTTGATCAAGTCGAGGTTATCGTCAAAAATGATTTAACAATAACTAAGGTTTATCCATATGAAGGCTTGGAAGTAGACAAGACTCCACTTTACTTGAAAGATGCTAAATATTCAGATTTTACGACATATTACAATAATGAAGCAAAATTAGTTTTTGAACCAGTCAACGTTGGTCAAACGATTTATTGGTTGGAAGATGGATATTTCAAAGATCGTGTTTCGATCACAAACAAAGCGGGAGTTTCTGATAAAGCTAACTATGAAGGACTTAAAGTTGAACTTATTGCTACAAGCGAGAATTTGAGATCTTATGCAGTAGATTTTGCTAGCAAAGTTGTTGAAGGACAAACAATAAGTGGTATCAAATTTACTAGTGATGGTGGTTTGGGAAATAATGCAAAAGGATATCTCGTATTCAAATTGACAACAAACACAAATTCTCACACTTATTATATATTCCAGTTGGCAAAAACAACAATTCAAGCAAATTCTGATTTGAATTTTGATGCTGAACTTACTTCAAGTGAAAATATTGCTATAAATGCAAATGACAAATTATTCAATATCAACGTAGCAGATATATTGAAAAAATATAACGGAATTTCAGATGTATCCAAAGCAAGTTTCTATCTTCTTGGATACGAAGGTATTGGTTACGATAAAAAACATGAAACTAAGCCAGAAAAATTATTCAGACAAAACTTGGAAGGAAAAACTTTAGATCAAATATATAACTATGTAACATTCAAAATCGCTATGATTTATGATTATAGTGGAACATATATTAATGCTGGAATTCTCTCTGTCTATGCTGTACCTTACGGTGCGCCGGCAATGAAGACGGAAGCTGATCTTAAGCCTGACTTGTTATATTTCGAAAAAGCGAATAGCAATTCTGACGGATATTTCACAGCAACGATTTCAGAAGATGCTACTGAAATTGAATGTCCATTTGAGGATGCTACAGGCGATATTGATGGTTACACACTAAAAGCGTCTCCAGTTTCAGGAAATCTTGCTTATGCAAGCAATGATGATAATGATACAACAATAGAAATTTCAAAGTATGTATCAGATTCTGCAAGTTTCACAGTAAGATACTACTATGAAAAAGGTGTTGATCCTATAAACAGATTCGTCAGATATGTAACTTATACTTTCGAAAAATTTGATATGACAGGTCTTGTTGGTGAAAAATCTGCCACAGTAGGAACATTTAATGAGGCGACTGGATTTAACAATAAGATCAGACTTACAACCGACTATATAGGTAAATATAACAGAAGAATCAAGATAAACAATAGTCTTGAAGTAGATTTGTCAAAGGGTAATTTGTCTGAACTTTCAGATTATGACAATGAAACAAAGTTAGTGAATATAACCATAGGTGGACGTACCGTTGGTTTAGGTTATGATAAATCAGATATTAACGACAAGTATTATTATTTTGAATTCAAACAAAATCCGGTTCAATACGAAATGAATATACCTATTCAATATCTTGATGTACACGATCCAGCCAATCCTTCAGCTACATTCAATAGAGTGATCAAAGTTACTGTTTACAAAAATATCAATATGAATCTTTCAGGTCTTGGAACAGAGTCTAATCCACTGCTTACAACGCAAGAAAGTGAAGGTATTTATAATACAGCATATCCTAACTTCATCACAATCAAGAAAGAACAAGTAGGTACAACAACTGTATATAAATACACTATTATTGGCTCAAACCAAGTTGGAGGAACAATCACTGATGAAGAAACTAGTGGATTTGTCCTTTATGGAAATGAGGACGATCAACTTGAACTTAGTTTCAATAATTATCGATTTGTTGCAACAGAGAGTAGTGGTGTTTATACACAATTAACAGAATCAAACGATACGATTACGATTGACAAAGATATGTTTGATTCTGATATGTTTGATTCTGGAGAATATTATAAGGTATACTTCTCTCATGTTGGACCAAATCAAAAATTGTCAATGACAATCAAAGTTACAGATAGTGATGGTGATTATTATTGTGAAGGAAGTGGTAGTGATCATTCTCAACAAACAATGCATCTCAATATTCAACAGACTTATTCACGCTTGGAAGTTAGTTATCAATTCTCTGGAGCAGATCATGAAGTGATTGATTATGATTCTGGCAATCAAAAAACAATTTCTTTATTCAATTCAGCTTCTCAATCATCAGAATTCTTTGGTAAGATTAATGCTTCAGCTGTAAATGATGTTGTAGGAGGAAAGGTATCAAATGATTATCGTTTCAAATTGTATAAGGGTGATTATAAAATTGAACAAAATGAATTGACAACATTCAAAAACATTGGTTTCTTTGATGCTAGTAGTCCAAACCATTTGACATTTATCAATGGTGATAATTATACAATCGATACCACAAATGGATATGCAATCGTCTTCAACAAACCTAGTGTTGCTACACCTGCTACATTTGTGTTCAAAAACAATTATCTTGGAGACATAACATATAGTTTCAATTTGTTGCCAGGAAAGAATGGCATAAGCCAAGCTTCAACCATTATTAATGGTAAACAAGCGACAATGACTGATAGATACATCTCAATCATTGTGGATGATAAAGATGCTAATAAACTTGAGACACCATACTTGGTGGGAAATAAAGATTTGTATGAAAATATCGCAACAATCAAAGATAATGAAAATAGTATTTATTACATCACTTCAATGGAAGTAAAGGATGGTTTAAGCACTGTTGATCGAAATATTACACGTGAAGTTCATTCTCAAGGTAGTGTGGTTTATACAATTACTGACGATAACGATAACTATGTGTTTACAATGCAATTCATAAATGGAAATATAAATATCAAATTGCAAGGCAAGGAGAATAGATCAGTATTTGATACCAGAACATACAAATTCACTTTGTATGGTGATGGCAAGATAGTGCAAGAATACACTATCGTGTTCGCGAACTATAATATTTCTGTCTTGACAAATGATACTATTACAAACGATCCATACATCAATTTGAGAGACAAAATAAGTATCACAAAGAACAATGGTGGAGAATCAATATCTCTTGATTCTGCTAGATTGATATCTGGTGAATACTCTCATAGTAGCGAAAAGTTTGATACTTATACAAATTTGGCGAGCTATAATGATGCAACGAAATATATAACTTTGAATACCATTGCAGATCAGGTGTCTGTGAAACTCACATTCGAAGTGATAATCGGTGATTATAGCTTGGGTTATTATGATTACACGTTTACTGCAAATCGAAATTTCCATTTTGAAATCAATGGTGAGAAAGTGGAAAATAACATTGTGGAGACGAATTATTTGTTGTCAACAAATCATATTACAGGATCTGGATATCAAGACAAATATTATGAAGGTGGAACGGCTCAAGTTAATTTTATGCTTGATAATGTGGTAACCGAATTCTCGACAGATTTGAGCTTGAAATTGGCAAAACTTAATGTAAATGATCAAATAGAATATGTAGATCTTTCAGAAATGAATGGAATTGTTGAGGTTACATCTTCTCATCCAGAGATTGTTAAATTTAATAAAGAAAGTAATTCTATAGACTTTACAGAAGATTATTATGACAAGAATATAGCAATCAACCTAAACGTCAAAGTCAACTTGAATTCGTATGGTCTTGGTTTATATGAATTTGGATGGAATATCAAACCAGTTGGATTCATCAATATGGTTCCAAAATCTGGCATAGTTTTAGGCAACAACAATGGATTCGCGTCAGGTGAGTTTGTTGATTTGTTGGCTCCTAGTGATACAGATGGCTCATTGGGAATTCAATTCTTCAATACAACAACAGATATGAAACCTTCTTCAAGTAGTATAAATAACATCTCAATAGACACCATTGAAATTAAGAGTATGATTAGTGATAAGAGCAATTCAGAATTTAATGATGGCAGTGCTTCTAGCGTTGTTTTGTATACTAGCGCTAATGAAGAAAATAATGATATAAAAGGTACATTATTGAGATATAACTTGGCGAGAGTGAAGTTGCCTTTGGTTCCTCAATCAAATTCAACTACAGCAACTCATTATGTTACTTACAAAGTTTATATAAAATACAAAGCAAATAAAGATGCTTCAAATGTTATTGCATGGGAAAAGACACATTATGTAACTTATGGTGTTTATAACCCTAACAATATAATTGCCAACGGTAGTGCTGACAATCAGATTAATGTTGATGCGAATTATTCTGCAGGAAAGACATATCAAAAAGATAACTATGATATATTGGTATTCACAACGGAAATGGTTGATAGACAACCAATGTTCACTTTGAAAGAGACTGATACTTTCAAATTTGCAGATGTTGACAATATGTATATTCGTTTTGCAATCAATCGTGAGGTTTCACAAAATGTAGCTAACACTGTGTTTGAAGGTGGAAATTATGTGTATTATAAATTAACAAAATCGAATGAAAAGACATGGGATAAAGGGACTGCTGATGCTGAGGATGATGTAAAATATTTTGAATACACAATAGATATTTCAGATCCTAAAACTGACTCTACACTCACCACTGATTTAGGTTTGAGTGCTGACTCTACATTATTCAACAATTTCTTATCTGCTGACTTCGAAGTCATGAGTCATGATCAAGTCATCACCAAAATCAAGGCATGCAGTTCTGCTAATGGTACGGATGGTTTCCGACTTTATACAGAGAAACAAATCAAATCAAAAGCAGAAGTTACCTCTGGGGCAACAACTTACAAATTATCAGACATTTTCATGAGTGATGAATATTATTTCGATAAGAAGGGTGAACAACAAGATGCATCATACATGCATGAAATGGTGCTTGGATTCTCATCAGACGGTAAAGGTGGGGCAAGTTGGGTTGATGGTAGTGGATATACAATTACTAAAGGTGTTGATCCTGTTGGACTTATCAGAATCAAATATATAGGATTTGATAATGAAAAGGATTGGGATGATAATATAGGCAACTATGCTAACTATGAAGTATACAAAAACACATATAGCAAAGACGGAACCGACTTATATGGATTATCAAGAGATTTCTATGTAATCAAATTATTAAGTAACATTCATACTCAAATCATAAGTCCGAAAGCAACATTTGCAACTGGACCAATGTTCTTGCATGCGACGAAAGATAACTTCACATTCAAACAAGAACAATTAAATGTATTCACAATGTCTAGTGGTATACTTGAAGCTTCTCCAGCTTCTGGCATAAATATAAATATAGATTATAAGATTGGTGATGTTAAGTATACTGCTGATGATTCTACAATAGATCATACAGTTCCTGTAGCAATTGTTGGTGGTCAAATATATGTAAGTAAACAATTCTTGCAAGCATATAAGAACACTAATCAAAATGCAAAATCCGTAATTTTGACATTCAATACATTGAAAACTGATTGTCAAAATACTGAATTTATGATCAACTTTGCATTGCCTGATCTTCCAACCTTGAACTATAGTGGAGCGGTTGCTTCGAAATCTGACCAAGGTTATAGTGTGTTGACGATCAATAAGGCTATGACAGAAAGTGGAACATATGGAGAAACAATAGTTAATAATGGTCTAACAGTTGATACGTATGATTTGACTGCAAAATCTTTGTCTTCAGATTTTGAAGAAGACATGATTACAAATGTGGATATACGTCTCAATGGTGCGAAGCCAGATTATGTTTATAGTGAAGATTGCTCAAATGATTATTTTGAATGGAAAGCATCTGAAAAAACTTTGAAGATCTTTGAAGAAGGAGTGCATAACTACTTGTATAATAAAGAAAATAATCAAATGACAATTTCAATTTACATAACATATAATGTTGGAACAGATACTAATCCGATTACATTCACGACCATATTAGAGTATGTTTACACAAAAGCTTAATGAAACAAACCACTGAGAAATCTCGGTGGTTTTTTCTTATCTTGAATGAAAAATTTTCACTTTATTTGGTCATATTTTGTTGACAAAATACTTCTTCTATACTAAAATACAAGTTAAAGAGGTGGATTATGGCAGAAATTTCTATGGAAGAATTTGAAAATAAATGTATGGAAGTGATTGAAAAGATTGTTTCAATCGATCCAAAACAAGATAGACAAGGCGCAATCAAAGTTGCAGAAAAAATGCTTGAAAAAGCGAAAGAAAAGACACAAAGCAAGGGTGTCATTGCTATTTATGAGCGCGTTATCAAAGAATTTGGTATTGCAACTGACGAAGAATATAACATTTTGAGAAAACAAATTTTTGGTTAAGATATTCTTAATTTTATTTGTCCATTTGACGACAAATGCACATTCATAAAGGAGTAATTTAATGGGGTTTATTAACTGGGTTATGCATGGACTTGGTTTTGAAGATAAAGAAAAAAACAAAGAACCAAAGCCTGAAAAAGAGAAAAAAGTGAAGAAAAGCAAGAATGAACCTGAAGATAAATATGCAAATTTCAATCTTCACGAACATTCAAACGATATCAAACGTACTGAAAATGTCAGCGCAACAGGTTTTAATTCTTTCGGTATACCTTCAGAATCAAATATTATTATGTATGAACCAAAGAATTATGGCGATATTCAAAAAGTTGTTGATTATCTCAAACAAGGACAATCAATTATGGTCAATCTTGAAGGAATAGCAGATGAAGACAGAGGTAGAATCTTGGACTTTCTCTCGGGTGCTATTTATGGACTTAATGGAAGTATTCACCGCTGGAAAGATGATTTATTTGTTTTGACTCCAGAAGGACGAAAAATTTTGATGCCAGAAGAAAAATAATAAGAAATAATAACCATGGATTGCCATGGTTATCTTTATATTAAGGAGAATATGAAAAATTATATCAGAATTATATCTACAATTATTTTGGCTTTGGTGGCTGATTTGCTCACTAAAAATTTTTTGTTTGATGTGGATTATTTTAATCTTATTCCAAATGTTATAAGTATAGCATCTAATGGGGGGAATACAGGTGCGGCTTTTGGTATTTTCAGTGGAAGTACTACCGCTTTGATTTTTGTCAGCATTTTGATGATTGTGGCGCTCTTTGTGTTCAATGTTTTTGTTAAGAACAAAAATTTGTTTTATTCAATATCTTTCGGGTTGATTGTAGGTGGCGCAGTGGGTAATCTTTATGATAGGGTTCGTTTTGGATATGTGAGAGATTTTATATATCTAGATTTTTGGAGTACGTTCCCAATTTTTAATGTGGCTGATAGTTGCTTGTGTGTTGGTGCGGTGATGATGGTTATTTATATTTTATTTATGTCGGGAAAGAAAAGTGAAAAATAATTTTGTATGTAATGAAACTGGAATAAGATTGGATGTGTTTTTGGCAAAAAACACTGATTTTTCACGCAGTTTTATAAAAAATATGAACGAAGAAGGCTTGATCAAGGTCAATGGTAAAATAGAAAAAGCTGGGTTTGTTTTGCATGAAGGAGATAAAATCGAACTTACAGAAAAAGAGATAGAAACGATATCAGCAGAAGCAGAAGATATTCCTCTTGATATTGTCTTTGAAGATGATGACTTGATTGTTATTAATAAGCAACCAGGTCTTGTTGTTCATCCTTGTTCAACTACAAAAAATCATACTCTTGTCAATGCTTTGATGAATCATACAGAAAAATTGTCTTCTATCAATGGTGTTTTGCGTCCTGGTATTGTTCATAGGTTGGATAAAGATACTGGTGGGCTTATGTTGGTTGCGAAGAACGATATTGCGCACAAAAGATTGAGTGAGCAACTCAAAGACAAGACACTCAATAGAGAGTATAAAGCGCTTATAAAAGGTAGATTGATAGAATCGTTTGAGGTTGAAGGATATCTTGGGAGAAATCCGAAAAACAGAGAACAAATGGCACTTGTTGGAGAAAAAAATGGAAAGTATTCAAAGACGATTTTCACTCCTGACAAAGTGTATTCTCACTATACTTTGCTCAACTGCAAACTGACGACAGGAAGAACTCATCAAATCCGTGCTCATCTAAAATCAATCAATCATCCGATAGTGGGAGATGTGTTGTATGGTGGAGTAGACAAGGCAATAAAAACCAATGGGCAACTTCTGTTTGCTTATAAAATAAATTTTGTGCATCCAAGAACGAATAAAGATATGTCATTTGAGGTCGGATTACCAGATAATTTTGTATCTATACTTGAAAAAATTGAAAGGGACTGATGTCCCTTTTTTATAAATCTCTCAATTCAACAAAATTTGCAAAAATTGTCTTTAAAATAAAAAATTTTGTTTGACTATATATTTTTGTTTTTGATATAATAATAACGGAGGAAATTATGAAATCAAATAGTTTTTTGAATGCTGTTGCATATTTTGCTGTGGCGCTTATTGCTGTAAGTTCTGTGCTTGCTAAATTGTTGGGCTGGCTCATCAATGACAGTGTGATTGGAGTTTTGATGCTTGTTGCTCAAAGTATTGCTTATATTATCACTGCTGTTTATGGATTCTTCTATGCAAGATCAAAGAAGACCATTGGTTGGATGGTGGCGTATATCATATTCTTAGTATTGATTATCGTCTTTACTGGTCTCAATTTCAGTTCAATCATGGCAGGATTTAAGAAATAGAAAATGAAGAAAAAACTCGATTTAAAAACAATCTTAATTATTCTTTCATTTGCAATCAGTTTGGCACTCATAATCATAGGCAATAAGAATGCTTATTGCCTTGGTTTTGGTGCTATTTTTTTGGCTGTTGCATCTTTTTTGTATGCTTACGAAAAAACGAAAGATTTGAATAAAAGATATCTAGAACTTTCGGATGAATATAATTCTTGTGGAAAAGAGGATTTGTTTCACAAATTTGATTGTGAACGGCAGATGAAACTATGCAAAAAGCAATCTTTCAGGACAAAGTTAACTTTTTATGGATTTTCCATTTTGTTGATAGTTTTTGCTTTTATTTCCATACTTTAAACTATAAATATTGAAAAGAATTTACAAAACTTATTGATTTAATTTTACAAATGTGTTAAAATACATTCGCTTAAGGAGACAAAAATGAAATACGAATTAGAAAAGAAAACAAATGGCGTCTATGACGCAAATATCAGTGTAGATCATGCTGAATGGGAAGAAGCATTGAATTCTTCATACCAAAAGAACAAAGGAAAATTCAATATTCCAGGATTCAGAAAGGGTCATGCACCAAGAAATATTATTGAAAAAACCTATGGTCCAGGTGCTTTTGTGAATGAGGCTTTGGACGAAGTTTATTACAAGGCATATACTTTGATTTTGAAAGAACATGAAGAAATCAAACCTATTGATGCTCCGAAACTCGACGTGAAGAAATTTGATGAAACAGGCGTTGATATTATTCTTTCAATTCCTTGCCTTCCAGAGTTTGAAATTGCACAATACAAAGGTCTTGAATTCACTCGTAAAGTTGAAAAAGTAACAGACGAAATGGTTGAAGAAGAAATCAATAGAGAATTGCTTCGTTCTTCTCGTCTTGTTGAAACAAATGCTCCAGTCAAGAATGATGACTTTGTTACTCTTGATTTTGATGGATATATTGATGGAAAGCAATTTGATGGTGGAAAGGCTGAAAACTATCAACTCAAGATTGGAAGCAAATCTTTCATTGATAACTTTGAAGACCAATTGATTGGTCTCAACATTGGAGACAAAAAAGATGTGATTGTTACTTTCCCTGCTGAATATCATGAAAAGTCTTTGGCAGGAAAGTCAGCAACTTTCAAATGTGAAATCAAAAATATTCGTGAAAGAATTATGCCAGAACTCAATGATGAATTTGTGTCTAATTCAACTGATTTTGAGACAGTTGACGCTTATAAGGCAAACATCAAAGAACGTCTTGAAAAGAAAGAAAATGATCATGCTGATCTTGAAGTTGAAAATGCAATGCTTGATGCTATCATTGACAATACAAAAATTGATTTGCCAGATGTTTTGGTTGAAGAAGAATTTTCTAGACAATTGAATGGAATGAAAGCTCAAATGCAATATCAAGGAATTCAACTTGAGGATTATATCAAGTATCTTGGTAAAACTGAAGAAGAATTCAACACTGATATCAAAGCCAATGCTTCAAGAAATGTGAAGGGTAGAATTGTTCTTGAAAAACTCATTCGTGA
>JAFVPU010000082.1 GCA_017505165.1 Clostridia bacterium | reverse complement strand
CTACTCGCACAGTATGTCCATCAATCATTTTTAGATTTTCCCCGATCAGATGATTACGATGAGATATACGGGTATATTGCATCCGACTATGGTGAAGGTAGTATGACCCGAGCACTTAATCGAGTCTGGGAGATATTTAAAAGGGAGGTAAAACCAAATGGCAATTAACACGTTAAAGACCAAAGATGATGATATTTATGTCAAGAAAAGTGATATAGATGCCATCAGAAAGAGACCATCGATGTATGCAGCAGCGGTTGGTTCAGCTGGAGCACTTCATATCTGTAAAGAGATTATAGATAATAACAGAGATGAATGTTTCAAGAAGGACTCACCGGGTAATGTCATTAATGTTGAAATTACTGAAAAAGGAATGATATCTAGAGATAACGGAAGAGGTATTCCAACAAAACTTCTCAGAGTCATTCATGAAACTAATCAGGCTGGTTCCAATATGACTAGATCTGGTGGTGCAACTGCTGGTGAAAATGGTACTGGTACAGCTTTGGCTGTTGCACTCAGTCATGATTTCAAGGTTACAACTATTCGTCCTCAGGAGAAAAAGAAGCTCACACTCATATATCGTGAGGGTGAGTTGATCGATGAAATACTCGAGGATTATAATGGTGATGATCATGGTTTGATAACAATGTTTACACCATCTAAGAAGATTCTGGGCGTTGACAAAATTCCCGTTGATGAGCTGGTTAAGTGGATACAGGGTTTCAATTACACCCTGCCTAAATCTATTAATCTTAACTATACTGTCAATGGTAGAAAGTACTCTGTTGTTCACAGAAACCTTTATGAATTCTTTGATACGGTTATTCCTACAGAAGATAGATTCTGTAATACTCTGGTCATTGAATGTTCTAATAAATTAACTGAGACATTCATGGAGAAACCATTCAACAGAAAATTCAAGATTGAAGCCGCTATTGTATATTCTAATCCTACCAACTTCAAAGGTGAAGACACCAGACAGTCATGGATGAATATGATATATACATCACAGAATGGTTCTCATGTGAATGGTGTTATTAATGGTTTATCGAAGTATCTTATTGAAAAAGCTAAGAGTAAAAATAAGAGACTGAATGAGGTTGACAATAAAGACTTAAAGAAGGATGTATTGTCACATCTTCATGTTGTTGTGAAAGCAGAATGTGATTTTGCACACATGTTCAATTCACAAGCTAAACACACAGTTGAATCAAGTGAACTTGAGAAATGTATAACAGAAACAGTTTACAATACACTCAAAGATATGAATCAGAGCGTAATAGATGAGCTGGTTGATGTTGTTGTATCAAACCATCGTGCAAGAATCGAGGGTGAAAAAGCTCGAGCTATATCTCGTTCAACTAAAACCTATAAAGGCTGGACTAAACCAAAGTCATTCATACCTTGTTCAAGTATCAAAACAGAACAGCCAAAAGAATTATTCCTTGTTGAGGGTAACTCAGCTGGTGGCGGAATTCGTCAAGCTAGAGATCCGTTATATCAGGCAATTCTTATGTTCCGAGGTAAATCACTCAATGTATGGGATCTTGAACTCGATAGAGTTCTTAAGAGTGATACATGGATGAACTTGGTTAAAGTACTTGAGTGTGGAATAGGTGCTTCATTTGATATAAAGAAACTTGCATATGATCGTATCATTATAGCTACTGATGCTGATGTTGATGGATATCATATCAGAGTTATATTCTTGACGTTCTTCTATAAGTTCATGCCTGGCATAATAGAGTCTGGTAAGCTGTGGATAGTTGAACCACCATTATACGAGTTGAAAGCAGGTAAGGATGTCAATTATGTTGCATCTCAGAAAGAGTATATAGAAGAATGTATCAATAGCATGTCAGATGTATGGATTGAATTCCCTAAGAAGAACGGTTCCAAGATTTCTGCCAACACACGTGATTTCGTTACAGAGGCATTCGACTATCTGGAAACACTTGAAAAGTGTAGTGTTGATCTTTCAGTAAGT
Organism: Clostridia bacterium; assembly: GCA_017505165.1. GTDB lineage: Bacteria > Bacillota > Clostridia > Christensenellales > UBA1242 > Onthoplasma. The sequence goes on along the minus strand of JAFVPU010000082.1, from coordinate 4,131 downwards.
AAATATCTTCTCGAGTATATTGCAAATGGTTTTGCAACTTATGGTGATTCCCCTGAGAAGTTCATCGACAATGTTGATGATTGGTTGAGAATGGTTACCAAGGTCTATCCTGAAGTAAGATTCGATCACAACACTCATCAGATATCCGCAACAATTGATCTTATTGACCAATTAATCATTGTTGATGAAGCACTCGTTAATTCGCTCAGTGATATAATAAACATCCAGAGAAAGTATGATATATTGATTCATTACAATTCCAAGAAAAGAAATATAGATGTTTCAACAACATTGTCTAAATTCTTTGAGAACATTAAACGATTCTACCCTGTTATCAAAAACAGATTTAAAGGATTGGGTTCAACTGAACCAGATGCATCAAAGAAAGTAATAATGGATCCTAAGACAAGAAGAATATTCCGAGTTGGTTTTGATGATATTCATCAGACGACCAAAATGTTGAGTAATCTTATTGGAAAGGGTAAGGAAGATGTTATTAACAGAAAGGAGATGTTGTTGAACTTCAAGTTTGATATGTCAATGATTGACACATAATAGAAGAAACGTTATTAAAGGAGGAATAACCAATGAATTTCAATGTAGACACAGATATCAATGAATCGCGATTTGATGATATTGCAGTGTATCAGGAAATCACTGATGAGGACACAATACACGAATTAATGGGTGATCCAATAATACTCGACAGATATAAAAACAACTTCGATTATTTGTATGAGAGAACTGTTGATATTGCGGTGTTGTGTTGGAATAACAAGAATGATCACGGTATGAAATTACAGCACACCCTCATTCAGTTTAAGGTCAATGACGATGATGAAATGACATTAGCTTTACCACTTAACAGATTCATGATATCATTAGTCTTTATAAAGACGATTCTTCCATTCATCAACGATGTTAAAATCGAGGATTTCATATTGACAGACTTTATGTCACTCAAGATTCGTGAAAAGATACAAAAGAACATTGTTGATGTATTGATGCAGAATGGGTTGATAATAGATGAAATACAGGAGATAATGGCTGACATGTCTCTGGATCTCAAGGAGTTACTGCTTGTATTCTCAAAGGCTGATATGCAAGTGTTTACAGCTGAGAATCTGTTTCTGGACCACTATAGAGTTTCACCATTAATCAGAGAAATTAACAACACAGAATATCCACCTGATATGCAGATAACTGATATAGTTGAAGAGAATCAAAAGAAGTATAAGATTCTTGAAGCAGAAATGCTTCGTCTGGGTAATCCGTTCTTCATTGATAATAAATACACTGGTATCATCAAACCTAAACAGATGGAGGAGTTGTATATCAACTTCTCCCAGGTTCCTGATGGTCGTGAGCTTGTTCCAGTAATAATGAACGGAAATGGATTCAAAGCAGGATATCACGATATGGATGTTTTGTATGCTGGAGCAATTGCAGCAAGAGTTCCTGATATGATGAACGAGGATCTGATGGGATTAGCTGGATACTTCTCGAGAAATCTGATGATTCTCACATATGGAACGATATCCAAAACAGTATACGACTGTGGTTCAGTCAATCCTATTCCAATAAAGGTAAATGATGTTGTTCTGGATATGATGGATGGAAGATATTATTATGAATCTAAGAATTCTGGAATATTGAAAGTTCTTCATAAGAATGATAAACATCTTGTTGGTAGAGAGCTTTGGTTTAGATCACCATGTACTTGTAACTTAAACGAAGACTGTTGTCATGTATGTTACGGCAGTAAAGCTCTTAAAGTTGGAGAACTTGAAGGTGGATTCATATATACAACAGAGCTGATGACGTCTAATGTTTCTCAGAATGTGTTATCAACTAAACACCTGTTGAAAGCTAACGCTAAGAAGATTAAGTATTCTGACAATTTTGATGATTACTTCATCTCTGAATCATCAACAGTTGTGGTTGATAATGAAAAACGTTTTGATATCTATCTTCGTGATGATTATCAGGATAACATGGATGAAACATTTACTATTTATATTGGTAAGGATCTTAAGCCTGTCACTATCTCAGATTACACTAGCATTATTATCTCGGAAAAGATAACTGAAAAAATGAAAGAGGTTGTGATTGATGATCAAACTTATCTGAAAATCAGCTCAAGCAAAGTACTTGATGTGACAGATGGAGTATTCTGTACAATTATTCCTGTAAATATTATGATGACTCAGAAGTATATGAACATCATGAAACTCTTTGAGACTGAAGTTAGTAAGATTAGTAAGATTGAAGATGCTGTTACTATACTGATGAATTTACTGTATGGAGTAATCCCGATATTGTCAACACATGGTGAAATCATTCTTGGTAAGTTAATGAGACAGGTTGATAGTAATATGCTTCGTCCCAACTTCTTAGAACCTGATGTACCGTATAAGCTCATACGTCTCAAAGCTGCATTGGAAAACACTGAGTCTGTTACCACAGCTTTATCATTTGAGAAACCGAAGAAACATATTCTCGGTGCTATATTTAATGAAAGAAATGATATCAACCGTGTTGGTGTTCGTTCATTTACAGACTATTTATATGGTGAAGAAACAAAATAAGAAGGAGGGATTAAAATGCAATACTCATGTGGTCCTTTAACAGGGGCTCTCAAACCAAAATACAAAGTAATATCAGCAATAATGGGTGAAGGATTTAATCCCGAAACAGGTATAGACGTGTTCATTGATTTGAACACGTTTGTAACCGCATTATCAACATCGAAGAAGTTCATGAATAGTTTACCATTTTCCGAAGATGTTGAAGCGGATATAGTATCGAGTGTGTTGTCAACGGTTAAACACTGGAGAGATTATTGTAGACGCTGGATTAATGCAAGAATCATACTGTTTGTGAATGACTTTGATATAGTTGCTTTACCAGAACAGGAGTATCTTAAATCATATCTTGTACCATATGTCAATAAGTTCCAACACGATAGATTCAAGCAATTGACATATTATTGGAATGAATCCATCAAACGAATAAACATTGTACTGAATTACATTCCGAATGTATATTGTATACGTTGTAATCGTTTTGATTCGTACGTTGTACCAAACATTGTTGATGATTACCCTAAGAGTCAGCGTTATCGATTGATTGTTACAGGTAATCCATTCATGACAAACTATACGTATATGCCAAATACTCGTGTGATATATAGTCGATATAAGCACATGGGGATGTGTCAGTTATCAGATCCATTGATGATCGTTCAGAGTATTACTAAGATTGATGAAGATATAATGACTACTTTCATTCAGAATAAAGTATTCTATAACATGTTATCTGCAATCGTTGGAGATTTTGATAGAGGTATCATGGGTCTTACGCAGATGGGTATATCTAGATTCGCATCCGATTTGTTGAGATCTGTTGAGAAGCGTCAGATACCGAATAAACCGTTATCAATCGAAACAGTATTACCAGCCGTCGATAAATCATATCACGATTACCTCACCAAGTCATATCCTTTGATTGATATTGAAAAACATTCAATGTTGATACCACAATCACAGATTGAAAAGGTTAAGTCTGATATGGTTGATTTGTATGATATTGATGGTCTGAGATCATTAAGTGTCAAGGGATTAAACCTGATTGAATTACTATAATAATACGAATGAATACGGGGATGATCCCCGTATTCATTTAATCTATTTTATTGGAGGATATTTATGAGTGGTAAAAAAGAAAAATCCTGGGTATCAGGTAATGAAGATAATGAAGTGATAAGATTCATCAACAGATTTTATGATATAAACAATAACAGTCTTGATGATCAGGAAGTATTGAGACGTCAGTTTCGTGCTGGTTATTGTTACTATTTTGCAGTCATGCTTAAGACTGCTTTCAATCGTGGTGAGATATGTTGGTGTGCTCCTTTTGGTCATATGTGTTGGGTGGATACAGATGGAACACCGTATGATTGTGAAGGGGTATATGATGGTGAAGCAGTATATTTGATACCAGAACATTATCTAGGAGAATCAATTAAAGATTTCATGCATACTGATGAGGTATACGATATCTCTCGTGATGAAGTGATGAATACCATAAATAAATATAGAGCCGACAGATCTATATCTGATGACACCGATG
>JAFVPU010000009.1 GCA_017505165.1 Clostridia bacterium | reverse complement strand
CTACTATGGCAAAGAAGAAAAAAGGGGTAGGAGAATCTGTAATTATAGATAAGATTTATCCTATAATTGAAGATGCTCTCCCTAAAAGAAAATCACAATTAAAAGCATGTATCGGAAGATTTATTCATTCAAGACATGAACAACTTTACGATTATGCTCCTATCGATAGAATATATTTCAAACAACAGGAGATCAATGATTTCTTTAATTCTATGCAAATCAGCGAGAAACAAATTAAAGAGATTATGAAAGAATTATACTGGTGGGAAGAAGACGAATTAGCCGCATGTAAAGATCCATTCTCTATTTGCATGCTTATGGTTGTAAGATACTTCTTAATTAATCCTAAACAGGATGACAGTAAGAGAACAATGCTCGAATTAAGTTATATGTATTTAGCATTCTCTGGTAAATTCTATGCGGCTTGTCATTATAGAAGATTCCCTAGATTCACTCCTAAGAGAGAAGTAATGGATTATGTAATCAATTATATGCTCTCTAAGAAGTTTGACTTAGTAAGAACCGGATCTGTATGGGGTGCTGTGAATAGCCTTGCTACTACATGGTGTAATACATACACTCCAGTATTACAGAAACCAGAAGATGAACAGGTATCTGCAGTAATTCACCAGTTATATGGTCGTATTTATGCATTCTTAAGAAACATTTCTGAACCGTATTATGAAGCATATGAAAAGAAACTGTATATCAACGCGGAATCTGACAATTACGATAGCACAGGAAATTATCGTGTTACAAGTAATAACTCTACTGTTGCTACAACCATTACAGAGAATACGATGAATTACATGACAACTACTGCAATCTCTGTTGCTAGATGCCATGCAGCTGCATCTAAAGGTGTAGATCCTAACGAGATTAAAGCAATTTTTGAGAATATACTCAATAGAAATGAATCTATTGATGAATTGAGAGATGTAATAAATATTCTTGTGACGGATTTCATGAGAAATCATCCAGATGTAAAAGGATCAGAAGTTGCAACTTCTGTAGAATTCATTGCATATAGTATTTCTATGAAACCTAATACGAAAGACAAAGATATTCTGAGAATGAAAGATACTATCATGAGATGGTTAAATACATCAGAAAGATATAAGTCTATCAAAACTAAGACCACAAAGAATAACTACTACAAGGGCATTCTTACATACATTGCTCTTACTATAAACGAAGCAAATAAAGGAGAATAAGAGTTATGGGACATACACTTCAAGATATTTTATTTGACCCTAAAGACAAAATTCTTAAGAATACTTCATTCAAAGAATTTCTTAGCGTAGAAGAAAACCTTTCAAAGGTTATTGGTAATGCTGAGTATGTGACAAAATCATTATCTCAAGCATTAGACGATTTCAAAGATATCAAAGAATTTGTTGAGTTTGCTCCATACTCTTCAATCAGCGAATATCTTATTCCTAACTTTACTACCACTCTTCTTAACAAGGGTACAGTAAATGAGGCAATGGTAGTTAAGATTGCTCGTGTGGATCGGGTTGGTATTAGCAACAGATTGTATCAGAACAAATCAAGCATTGATGTATCAGGAATGCTGTTAGAAGCAGTACTACAGCTTAACGAAAAGATCAGTGTAGGAAAACTTATGTATCATCCTGACAATATTACAATGGTGGTACATAAGAACGAGTTAATCGTTCCGAATAAATCTGTTACAGAGAGCCAAACAGAAATACAGGAAGCTTTTTTCGGAAAGAAGAAAGATAAAAAGGTATATAGTCATCTTAACAGAAACGAAATTCGCGAAGCCGTATCTCTTGCAAATGGTGTAAAATCGACAATGAGTCCTGAAATGAAGAAATGTATCAAAATCGGATATGATTCCGATGATATGAGAGACTATTACGAAGGCCCAGGCAATAATCAGATGAAAATCGGATCATACGATGTATGGAAAGGATTCGAAAATGCAAGAGACGATTCAGAATACAATAAATTCGAGCAAGGAATGATCGAATTCATTAAGAAAGTAAATGAAAAGTTTACATCTTCCAACTTCCCAGCAAAATGCGATTGGGATGGAGATTGGGATGATGGCACAATTGAAGTGACATCGAGAAAAGAAAAAACAGAATAAAAATAAGGAGTGATAATTATGGCAATCACACCGGAGAAACGATTGGAGATCGAAACTCTTATTTTCAAAACTTTCGATGCGGTAGATAAGACTAAAGCAAATTCTCAATATTATCACGAATTATTTGCAGAAATGTCTGACGCTCAATTCGAAAAGTTTTTAAGAAGAAGATTACCATTCAGATTCCATACAGAAATCTTTAAGAATGAACCTCAAATGGCAGATATATTTGACGGTTTCAAAGTATTAAAGAAACCTTTAATCGAAAAGGTTAAATTACCATATCTTTATCAGAAAGAAGATGGTAAAGTAATTGAATCTAAAGATTGTTTAGTATTGTATATCAATATTAAACGTCTTAAACAGATGCTTGCTAAGAAAACTAATACGGCTATTGAGATTGCTAAGAGAGATATGAAGACTGGTCGTCTTCTTGGTGAAGATAAAGGTGGTCTTGAATCTGATAAAGAGTTTGAAGGTGCAATGGCATTAGGACTTGAGAATACAGTAATCGAAAATGCTCGTATTAGAGCAGATGCGATGAAAGCAAAGACTCAGTCTTACAATAATATCAACGTAAAAGGTGAAGTATCCTGGAAAGATATTGATTCTGAGAAAACCGACTCTCTTGCAAAGAATACATTTAATGTATATCTTATCGGTGCTAATATTCATTCTAACCTCATAGATGAAGATTACTATACTCCTCACACATTAGAAAGAAGAAATAAATTACTTTCTAGAGACGGAGGAGATGAATAAGAATGAAAGAGGCAAGATTATACATTCTTAAGAAAGATGACAAGCCATTGTATCAGGTTGAAGAGATTGGCACGAGTAGATTTTTCAGAAATGAAGAAGGATTCATTCCGGTAAACTCAAAAGGTGTTGACATTTCAAACAAGTTCCCTGGAACAGAAGATGGG
>JAFVPU010000081.1 GCA_017505165.1 Clostridia bacterium | reverse complement strand
AGTTCTTCTTATATAAGCATCAATTCCAACAGTATGAATATCGATTCCCTCATTATCAAAATCAGCCTGTACTGTTCCTGAGAACGACACGGCTGGTCTTTCTCTTTTAGCGAGATCTCCATATTCGAATTTTCTTAAATCTTCGAATCCATGTTTACCAGCAATATGAATTGTCTTGAAATATTTCTCGGGTACTTTGGACAAGAACCAGTTGTGTACAAATTCCATGGCAATAGAATATCCATTTACCCATGAAGGAATATATAAATCAGCATAAAGCTTCGGTTTAAATCTATCTATTTCGGTTATATTTATTTTTCTTCTATTACGACTATCAGTCATTTCTATAACCTCCTAATACATTCATTAATTATTACGATGTTTCGGGTTAGTAATATATACAAAAAAAAATAAATATAAAGTATAGGGAAGGGTATAATCCCTTCCCTATAATCAATCTGTGTATATAATCTCGTCCATTATAGCATCTCTTATTTCTCCAATATGTTTAGCATTGGCAATACGAGCTGCTTCAAATAATCCTTTCAATCTTCTATTATCACATTCGAATCTACAGATATTTATAGTATTTGACGCATCTTTGATTGTAAATGAATAATTATCATCTTCTATAAATCTAGTTATTGTATAGATATAAGAACCTTTTACAATACTATACGATTTTGCTTTTATACTTGGAATATCAGAGATTCTCCAAATATAATCATCGACATGATTTGTCAAATAATTAATAACCGGAACTGCAGTATCAGATTTGATTACAAATATTTTTGATACTTCCTCTCTATAGAAGTCATGCTGACCGAATGGATTGTTTGCGTTGATATTTAATAAAATATCAAATATATACCCATCTTCATCTTTACAGCTTTTAGATTTAGCCATCCAATGAATACATACAAGATCTGCAAGTATTCCGTCTCCTGCTTTACTTTTATATTTTAAATAAAGCTTATTCATATTACAACTGAATATCTCAAATATATAATTGGATGGGAATGTAGGAAGAATATCTGACGATGCAAAATGAATAGTTGAATCTTCTATACTAATACGATAGCGATGCTTTCCATTATTATATACAAACGATTTATCATCATCTGTATATAATCTCCACTCAATCTTATCTTCTCTTGTAAGATCGAGCAGTCTATTTACAATTTTTCTTATTTGTTCTGTATATGTCATCGTAACTCCTCCTTAAATTCATAATTTTCTCCTAACACATTTTTTACTCCATTCTTAAAATCATCAGGAATAGTAGTAAACTGTTGTGTTATAACAGAAAATAATTCTTTCATGAGATTATACAATCCAACTTTAGCAGCATTAGAAGATTCGTTGTCTGATACCACTTCATATTCAATAGGCTGATTCTGATCTCTCTTTGAATAATGAATAAAACTAAATCTATAACATGTGTACGATTTCTCAGAAAAACCGGATCTATATTGAGAGATTTGATAATAATATCCGAGAATATATGTCTCAAATATTAAAGTACCGTTTGCACTTTTGTCTATAAAAGTCCAAAACGTTTTATTATCCTGAGTTTGTTTAGTAAACTCACTGATCATCTTAATCATGATAGAGTTCATTTCTCTATTCATTATAACCTTTTCTGTTCTATTCATATTATTTCTCCATTTCGATTATATATTCTCTAATTTTCTGAATATCTCTATTGAAATTGGAAATATCTTCATCCTGAACTTCTCTTGGCTTATCGTTCCATAATTCTCTTCCCGCTCTCTGTCCGCCAAAGAACTCCATTTTATCCAAAATATCTAATACTTCTTCTTTACTCATATTAAATCTCCTTCATTATTTAGTAAATCCTTCAACGAGGTAATCATCTCCCATTACTTCAGCAACCGCTTTAGCAAAGTCTTCCGGAAGAATAAAAGATTCCTTTATAGTGTCAAACAATTTTTTTATAATTCCGCTATCATTAATATTCAAATCATTATCAGACAACTCGTATAACATCTCAGAATCTGATCCGCTAGTTTGTAGCTTATCTACAATTATAACGTTATCCGATGTTCTGATATAGATTATATAATCTGTCTGGGTAGCGTTTGGAGTGGGTGTTGTTTTCTTAACAAAATACCAATATGCCCCTGATCGATATTTATAAATAACCGGGAAATCTTTAATACCACAATGATTTTCCCATTTAATATTTCCAGTTCGAGTTTTTTCTATAAGTTTATCTATTACATCAACGTATACAGCTTTCATGTTTTCATTAATATTCCTCATATCAATATCCTCCTTTTATTTAAACGTATCATAAAGTATACAAAATAAATCCGGATGGGAACTTAATCCCATCCGAATATTAATCAAGTTTAGATTTTAATACTCTAAGCAATCCAGCAATATTAATTACTTCTACACCTAAAGATGTAGCAAGATCTTTTGTACCTTTAGCTCTTACGATACCTTCCATCTCTCTAGCATCTGCAGGTAAAAGATTTCTGCAATATGTGGATAATCCGTCATAATCTTTAGTCTTAACAAAATAATCTAATATTGCACTATGATCAGGAATAGCAGGCATGAAAGATGCTGCATCCACATTAAGATCTTTAATACAAATATCTACCATTTTATCAAAATGCTTTTCAAAGAAATCATTTTTACCAATGATAGATACCGCATCTGCAGCTGTAAGTAAAGCTTTTACTTTGTAATCTACAAAATATCCAGTTTCTGTACCTTTT
>JAFVPU010000080.1 GCA_017505165.1 Clostridia bacterium | reverse complement strand
TCTATCAGAATCACTGAAATTTGAACAGAAACCTGAAGATTTCAGAGTCATATCTTGTGCCCATGATGAAGGATTTATGAGGATATGTGACAATTATGAATACGGTTGGTATTCAATGGATTCAAAGGTTTACGTTCCTGATCAGAATCTATTGTTTCCCATGTGTGATACAGTATACACTGTTAATTACAATACGAAGACATGGGGTAAATGGCTCGTATCAGTACCTTATCAAAAACCTGAAATAATCCTAATAAATATGGAAGATGTCAAAGAATCAGGTGTCATTCCAACACCAATAATATATTCAGTTAAGGACTTCGGTTACACATCTACATATGCATATAGTATGGAAACTGAAACGGGTACTGGTATATTTTGTCGCTCTTTACTAACATCATATGCTAACCCGAAGAATATGTTTATTGTTATAGATGTCAGAAGTGATAGTCCAAATGTGTATGCGATAACTGGATCTGCATGGGCATGTGCAATGTACGGTACCAACAATATCGCATTCAGTAGTTCAAGTTCAGATAAGCCTGAACTGAAAATATACAATGTTGATTCGGATTCTGTTATAAAGACTATCGATTTGTCAGATAAATTCACTAACAAGGATTTCAGGGTTGTTGCACATGGTAAACTCGTATGGGTATATAGTCAGAACGATTATGGCTATACATGGTTAATTGATACTGAAACAGAAACGTTTACTATTGTACTTGAAAACTTCATGGGTAAATACGGAGGATATTCATCACCAAGTCACATATCATTTACAGACAAATTTCTCGTATTATCACCAGGCTCATCAACATACTTGTTTGAATCCAATTCCATAACACTTATAAATGTAGATGAACCGACCAAAACTCTATATCCGTTAGACACAACCGATGTCTATGAAGGATACTCAATCGCCAATACTGTTTTCAGATACATTAACAACGATACACCGTCACTATTCATGTCATACAAGAGAGATGGGTCAAGTACTACAATAGACTCTGTTATCGTGGATATAGGACTATATTATCACACAGGTGAGAAGCATTATATTCGCAATGCGGATTATTATACAATGATCCCTTATGGTGAGTATTTAATAAATCCATACAACGGTATTCAGATACCCCTGTGGTCCTTAATGAAAATGAGGATCAAAGGATCCACGACAACTTTTAATTCGATAAATGGTGATTGTAAGCTGAGTAATCTCGGTACTATTAAATGCACACTATCTAACATTGGTCCACTTAAAAATACGATAACTGGCGAGCTACAATAGGGGTGTTAGTTGATATGAACAAATTTGAAATATTGGGCAAGACAAATAACGTCTTAATGAAAACTGTTGACGGGAAGTTAGTTACACCAGATGGGTTATATGTAACTGGGGAAGCTTTAGGTAAACCAACATTCAGGGATGAAGGCGTATATGTAAACAGTATCGAGTACACTACAACCGATATCGACACAAGCATATCATCATCAGCAAATGATAATATTTATGAGGACTCATCATTGTGCCTATTAGATGTGTCTGTGTCGAGTACTATAACAAAGTCGTGAGGAGGTGATATAATTGGATATATTTGAAAAAATAAAAACATTCGAGAGTAATATAGAAAATGGTATTAATCATAACATATATCACATTGAGAAATTCAATAGTGATGGTGTTTTAATTGATGAATGTTTCGGTAAGAATCTAATGACCGACTATGGTTTATCAATTATAACGGGTTCCAATAGTCCTTCTTCGGAAAACTATTGGTATATAACACTCGGTTACAGTGACTCATTGGATATTCCTATTACCAATCATTATATTAGAAACCCTATTGTCAATAAATCTTGGTCCGGAATTTCATTGTCCTCGAATGAACAGATTGCGTTTCCGTGCGAATTCGACCCATCTACAAATTTGATATCCTGCAGAAGACTGTCTACTAAATTTAATGCTGGTGGGTCATATTTACCATCAACACCTGTGTCATTTAATGAGTTCGGTATAAGTCATAAATCAGGCACGTCACAGTACCTATCATTCCATTCCAAGCTATATGATATTGAGGGTAACTGCATATCGATGGATCTAAAATACAATGATTACGTATCAATCACAATGTACACTATGAGTTCAATAAATGCAAACATGATAAAGAAATTGTATGATCAAGGTTTATATATGTTCATATCACCACAACGTTTCGCAGGTTTATTAAAATACGGAGGCTGTGGATCAAAAGGTTCTAATGCATATGTAATGACAATATTCAAACCTGGTAAGTTCGGTGTATACCGATACAATAATAACGACAGTAATTCTGGTGGTGTTAGTGTATATTCCACGATAACAAATGGAACCAGTGTAAGTGATCATAAAACAAAAATGAGTATTTCGTTAACACATAAATTGAAGAATATGTACGATAACATTGGATCAACTACACTGGTATTGTCAAAAAGTGGATATAGTACAAACAATACTGCGTACGATCCAATTACTGATTTCTTCGTTATATGTGGTGCTGAAAAATTATCGTCTCCAGAAACACTGGTTACAGAGCATGGTTATTTATCAGATACAAACGGGACATTTGCAAAAATGTTCGGTAACAATCAATCATACTGTGGTGATTATTATTTAAACACACCAACATCCTATTTTTCGTATGCAACAGGTGAGTTACCAGTCGATGATTTCAATATGGAATCAGTTAAACGATACAACTTCATCGAACATGATTGGTCAATTGACGAAGAATTCATTAATGAACCTGATACAAGATATTTCCCAATAATTACAACGGATAACTATGATCCACACGTCGGAAAATATTGTTGTATAAAAGACGGCGTGGCAACATATGTGTTAGTTAGAATAAATACAAATACTAGTGTACCATTGAAAAGTATACATTGTGGATCAGGTACTGGTACACTCAGAGGAGTACTATACACGACTGATGCATACTGGGATCCTTCTACATGGGAACTGGTTGAAAAGAACGCTACATTCAAAACTACAATTGATGATAAGCATAAGTATAAACGATATATACTGATGACGGTTGATAAGTCATATTTCATATATTCGAATAACATGCTAAATGTCACATATGAAACAGACACACTACCCGTACACAGATTGGTGGATAACAATATCAAACGAAACATCACGCCTGATGTAATACCTGTTGAATCTTTTGATTTAAGTAAATACAGATTTCAAGGGCGTGCTGTAGGACTAAGTTCTGATGAATACGGTTGGTTCGCAACACAACGACATCTGGTATATCCGGAGTTGAATAAAGTATACAGTATAAATGAAACCCCTAATGACATCGATGAATTGGGTGATATAGGTGTTGATTGTACAAGATATCAAACTGAATCCGGTGACAAAATAGTTTTATTATACGCCTCTGACGTTAGTGGTTGTGAAATATATAACTTCAACAATCTGAGAATATATGATACAACCAATCCTGATTCAGAACCGACATACATCGATATGATTTGTTGCTTTGGTGAAGATTGGTCATGTACAGTGGATGAATGTAAAACTGCTATTGTGTCATGGTCTGAAAAAGGTTTCCTTTGTGTACAACATCCAACAACAAACAAATGTGGTATTGTTGACATATACTCCAACACATCACATGTTATTGATTCCAAGTGGTGTTTTGCATTAAATGGTACGAGTCACTGTTTCTATCTAGATACAACCTCATCAGGGAATAAGTTTAATGTATATGATATAACAACATCAACTGTTATCGGCTCATTTACAATATCATATTCATCAACAATAACTATTCTCGGAATTGGTGGTTGGTTAGATCACATGTATGTTAATGCTACGATAGATAATGTTAAACGCACTTATGTATATGATTTGAACACGAATACTCTGAAATCAGTAACATACAACGATGTCTTCAATTTCTACGGAATTGATGCGTATGTTAAAACTGCTTACACGTCATATTATAATAATCGAAGTGATGTTTCCAATGATATTGTGTACATTATAGCAAATCCTAGACGAGCAACAACTGTCAGTGGTGAGACACCTGTTTATCAGTCATATATTTTACACAGTGATCCATTCACTATACATCCGTTCGTTAAGGACACAACATGTGTGAGTCCGCAACAATATAGGTTCGTACAAGGTGTCATGTTGAGATATAATAGTGATGGACAGTTATTATATCTTGTAAAATGTAATACCAGTGGATCTAGTACAACAGGATACATGCAGATCTTTGATATGGGTGTTATAATTGATTCCGGAGGATTGGATAGATATCCGTTAGATAGAGACATCAGTTCCACATACCGCGATTCAAATGGAAGAATATATTCATCATGTTGTGTTATTTATAAATCCGGATTACTACATTCGTCAACGACCGCTTATGGTTCAACAACACCGAAGATCAGAATAGATTGGCAATCCAGTAAATGGTTCACACCATTCAAAATAACTGGAACTACTAAAACAGTCACAGCATACAACGGATCAGTTAGTGTTACAAAAAAATGGAATTTAACATTCACAAATGATATCAACAAAGTAAAAGCGATAACATAATATATGGGGACCCATGTGGGTCCCCATATTAATTATAATACATTCAAAACGATATTAGCATCATCAAGTACAAATAACTCTGGTGTATATGATTCGAGTTCAGATACTCCATTACTCTTATGGAAGTCTTCAATCTTATTATACTTCTGAACGATACTCTGAGTATTGGCATCCATATAGTTTCCACCAAGCATACCCTTCTCATTTGTATACCATCCAACGAACTTCATATACGCAACATTCGGATGCTGTTCCATCTGTTGGATTATATGTGATACGTAAATATTGGTATCAATTGATGTCGCATCGGTTGGTGTATGAATTGAAGTTAATCGATTGAAATATGACTTTATAATCAATCTCAATTCATTCAGTGTATTAGTTGCTAATGCACCATTATACAACTTAACATCAAACTCAATCTGTATATTTAGATCAGGCCAGTATTGTCTGGTATTCTCATTGATGTAGGTGTGTGGTAAACCATATGTAGCTAACAGCTTACAATCTAGATAGTTATTACCTTCAAGACGTTTCATAATTACTGGTTCAATAGCTTTGTGAACTTGTGTAAATGATGATACGAATGAAGTGAATCTATCAGATGTCATCAGTGTTGATGAAACCATCGGTACTAACTGAATCTCTAATCCACCATTCACGTTTGTTGAACTGAAAGCGTCGTTTATTGTTGTTTGATATACAGATATAACATCATACACATACTTCCAATCAATATCATTACCTTCTGTTTCACTGTTGATTATTGATCTCAATACATCATCAATTTCATTGAGTGTATAAGGAATTACATCTGATACACAACTCTTATACTGATTCAAACACGTCTTATATTCAATACTTGTATATTTTGCAATTGCTGATATAACGGGATATGTTATATCTGTTTCACTATTGATTCTGGATTGAGCATATTGTTCGATGTTTCTGAAGTTACCAGGAATTGAATCATTCCATTCATATAACTCAAGGAAGTCCGAGTAATTGTTAACCTGTTCAGGTGTAGGTTGAGATGATTCACCCCATTTAACAACACTTCTCATTTCTTTAAGTTCCTGAATTAATGATACATCATCAAGTACATATTGATCAACAACTCTGAAACCAGTATAGGTGTCACCTATTGATATTGGTGAATCACGTAATTCATCCTTAGAACGAATTAGGATAGATACCTTGAACTCAGGTGCAACTGCATCAATATTAACAACTGAACCAGGTGTATTTGATATCCAGTTACCTCCACCATTGTCAGTCGAAGCAATCTTGATTCTGTTATCAATATCAACAAACTCATTCAATGGATACATACATGTCTCAAATAAGTATGAACCATCATTCTCACGTCGAACGGGTTGCATTTCAACAAATCCTGTTTCAGAACCATTAACCATAGCATGTAGAATAATACGCATATTGTTTTGATCCATCGGTAATAGTTTATTAGCAACACTGAATAGTGCTTTGTTTTTTGGTATAATGGAGAACGGTATTCTGTAATAATCGATTGCTCCAGATTCAGGTGTTGGTTTCATATCAGCATATAAGATTACACTGTCTGGTCCAGCATTATCAAGATAAGCAACATAAACACCATCTTCTTCCTGATTGAATTTGTATGGAGAATATACTGTAGCAGCATTACTGATTGTGAACGACTCTCTTGTGCCATTACTGAAATAGATATTAACATAAACTGATGGAGCATAACTCTTGCCAATCTTTGTAAGATTCTGTACACCATACTTTGTCAAGTCAGTATCAACAGCTTCACCAACAACAACTTTGGTTACATGACCAAGTTCAGCATCATCACTGATTCTCAATTCATAATAGTTTTGAGTTACTATTCTTTCGAATTGTAGTTTGTGTTCAGTCTTGATAGTTGGATATATTCCAATGTCTGTATTACCAACAGCAGTTATTTCATAACCTTTCCACAGACCTTCATCACCCCATATATCATCTTCACCATATAACATTGTAACAGCACCGGATATCGGAATGAATACCTGTTTCATTGTTGGTTCACTCATATCTTCAATCCACATATCAGAAAGTTGCCATGTTGTGTCATTGACACGGTTTCTTTCACGGACACAGAAGTATGTTGTCTCGGGATTGAATGGAATATAACCTTTTCCTTCACGGATAGGAATCATCGGTATCGATGGAGCAAACAAATCAACTGGTTTGTTAAAGTAATTCCACATTACCTCAACAAATGTTGGAGCAGCAGAATTCTGACGAACATATTTAACCAATTCAGAACCATCAACCCATGCTGGTATGGTTGGTGATATATACATTGATAACTTGTAATAGTTATCTTTATATGTACGGACAATCTGTGTTGTGAGTGGTGTTGCATGATAGAGATAACTCAAATCGTTTACGACAGCTTCAAATTGACTCTGATTGTTTACGGTAAGCATTTTTGTTGCTGTGAAATATGAGTTTATCCAAGGATTGAAATATCCTATTGCGAAAGGTTGTTTTTGAATTCTGATACCGAATGGGTTACTGAATATGAACTTTTCATTTATATTAGATTTAGTATCAGCAGTTTCAATTGTGATACCATCACCACCAGTATATGGAACAACAGTAAATCTGTTTTCATTACCATACACCCATACCAATCCAGGTGGGATTATTATCTCATTAGATGTAACCGTGTTATCATTATTATTATAAAGAACTCTGTAAGGTATTTTACAATGTAGGGTGTTTGTTCTGAAAACATAGTCATCTTCATCTTTTAATGCCATATATCCACTCCAGATACGACCCCATGGATCATCTCTGCGTTTGAAGAAGAAAGGATATAGTACATTCTTAAAGTAGAATGTCTTAAAGTATTCGTCAATATCGTGATCAGATGACAATACGTTTACTGTATTATATGCTTCAATTGTTTCGCGACGGGTTGTTTCGATTGTTCCAATATTAGTACCACCTAAACTACCACTAATGACAAATGCTGCTTTCATAACATTTGCATTGTTAGTGTATCGGTTAGATGATGTGATTACCTTAGGTTGTTCATCATTCTTGAAAGCTGTGAAATTAGCTGCTTCACCATGACATGTATAAATGGTTATTTCAAATGAAGAGTTCACCTGTGGTACGAAGAACTTTGTTCCGTTTAACTGGAACATGAATCTGATCGTTTGTGGATTATCCATTATATAATGAACATATGGTTTTGTATCCTTAACATGTTCATGAATAGGTAATACATGATCAGGTGGAATGTATTGCTCATTTCCAGAACCATCGATGTACTTTATGTCAAATCCAGCGATATGATTATTACATGTAATTACTGCATCGGGGTTTGGTAATGAATTTGTCATATTATTAACGATGACATGTGTTTCGCGTTCGTACTCATTTGCTTGAACCAATAGGCACAGCCATACATCAGTAACACGATATGTGATGTATGCATTTTTGTTTGTAGCAACACTATTTTGTTGATCCATATTAGTATACTGAACATTCCATGCTGGAACAGTTGATGTTGCTTCAGCAGTCTTCTCATCTTGGAATTGAATAAGTATGTCGTAATCAAGTGAATAAACACTACCGTTACTCAAATTGAACTTAGTATTCTTATCGAGAATGAAGTCTTTTGTTCTTCCGTCAGGATTTGGAACAGCATTGTTATAGATATCCTCCAGCTTCAATTCCAATAAGAAATTACATGACGATGGTGTTGCATACGAATAACCGATGTTGAATATTGCAGCTTCTGCATATATCGAATCTGCGAGAACAGCTTTGGTTATGAATGATTCATTGTGATAGAAAGATGCCGTAAAAGCAAGCTGTTCAATAGCTTGAGACATATACTCATTAATGATTGATAATGAACCGGTATTCAATACATTCAATGGTATATCATGGAATACTCGTGGCATCAATATATTCGAGATATATTGTTTAATCTGTGAATCATCACTATAATTATTCAACAATATTGTTTCGTGAGCCATTATATCTACCTCCTATAGAGTTATGTTATTATATGAGGGAAAACCCAATAATAATGTTCTGCAGTAGCCATACTACTGTTATCACATTATGGAAATGTCCACGGTGTGATTATTTGAATAATAAATAATAAAGGAGGATATTATTATGCCGATTGATAATGTTCAATTGAAACGTGAAGACGTTGTTGGTAGTGAAGTTGTATTGGAAGATATAAATCCCAAGACATCAACCAACTCCGTAAGATCAACTGCTACAGGTGATTCACTTGATGTTGTTCTCGACAGAATATGGAACGCTATCAATGCTAGATTATCCAGAGTTGTTAATTCGGTTAATGGACGAACAGGTGTTGTTGTATTGGATGCATCTGATATCGGTTTAGGTAAAGTCGATAACGTTTCATTTGGTGATATAAAAAAATGGGTCATCAATATGATGAGAAGTGAATTCAAAGACAAGAACATGAAGCTTGTCAATGATTTGACTGAATTAAATACTCTCATATCAACGAACAACAAAAGCTATGCTGGTTCACCATTCTTCTCAACGGCTGGATATACTGGTGACAAACATTCATACATAGGATACATCTACTATGATGAAGGAACAAAGAAACTCGAATACAAATCCTTACCGATCAACACTGTCGGATTTACTGATAATTCATTGATATATAATGAAAATGTAAACGGTGTTGATACTCGTGGTGGTGGATTAGCTGTCAACATCCATAAAGATGAGGATGCTTTACAATTAAAGAATCCTGATGCTATTGATAAATCTGAATCTGGATTAATGATCGATAAGTCCAGGATTACACCACAGGTATTCATGTGTAGTGGACTATACTACGATAACGAACTAGAACCAGATGGATTATTGTATTATGATGGTTCCGGACCCAATGATTCGAAGACTGTTGCAATCAGAATCGATAATAGTATTGTATTAGATAAGAATAATGAACCATGTATAATGAAACTCAAGTCATATGTTAAACATGGTGACTTGGTAATGTGTTCATTTAAAAATGATTACATTGTCGATGATGTTGTGAAAACTGGTGTTCATGAACAGCTACAGCGTAGACAACCTTGTGTTGGATACATTGAAGCCGCACATTGGGATTTGTCAGATTACATCATGAGACTGATATCTGTTGACCCTCATGTTGGTGATTTCTTGACATATGATGACAATAACATCATGAATGTCAATATTAAACCCGAAAGCGGTTTAGGTGATACAGGGGATAACGAACTCGATGTTCGAATCCACTACAACGGTCTGTTGTCAATTGATAATACTGAGTCATATTATGGTGATGGTGGATTAACAGTCAATGTTGGAATGGGATTATTTAGGGATTACTTTGATAGATTCGGTGATGGTCCAGATTACGGTTTAGCGAATAATCTATCGGTTTATGTGCTTGATCCGTTTACTGGGTTCGCAACCAGACATCAAGGATTCTATAAGGAATATTACGGTGGTCTACGATATGTCAGAAGTGATGGCACCGGATATGTTAGTATAGCTATCAGAATAAATGCGGAAGATGATTGGGACAGGGATGATGGTACTATACAGACGTCTTTAAATCTCCATAGAGGTACCAAAGGTTTATGTATTGACGAGGAATCGAATGTTCTCGGTGTTCAGATTGAACCAGCTAGAAATGACCTACAGATAGATCCTTCTGGAAATCTAATCATATCTGATACATACATGCCTTCACTTCATCCATTAGAACTTATATCAAATGGATGTGGACCAGTGTATTTTAAAGGACAACAGCCTTTAACAGTACAGTTTAATTCTGGATTAAAGATGACTGAGAATATGAAAGATCTCGATTATTCTATCGGAATTAAAATAGCTGAAGGAAGCTGTTTGAAAATCGACGACAACGGTTGTCTTGATATTGATTATGCTAAACTTGCTGAAAAGCTAAAAGAATACAACACTGATTCTGAAGAACCAGATGACACAGGTGGTGATAACACAGGTGATGATTCAGGTAATACTGGTGATGATACTAACCCTGATTCTGGAACTGATACTGGTGATACAGGTGGATCTTCAGATTATGTACCTGAAGAAGGAGAGTATGGTGACCCGAATAATCCTGATACAGGTGAAGGGACAGAAACAACAACTCCTGGAGAAACAACGAATTCAGGTGAAACTTAATAAAGGAGGTAATCAATTTGAATAAACAATTAAATGCGAACGACATGTTACCATTCGCAGACGTCCATAACGGACGTCTGAAGGGTGTTGTTCAAGTATACCGTGAAGACAAAAAGACTGGTAAGGTATCTTTATGGGAAGAGAGCGAGAACATTATCCCGATATCGGGTTATCAATGGATATTGATGAAGATGTTTGGATTGTATCTCGATTCACCACATAACAATGGTAATCCGTCGGAAAACTTATCCAAGGATACAACTGTTGTTATACCTGATTTAAATGATGCTGGAGTGTTCCAGCTTGGTGTTGATCCAGCCACATATTCACCTATGTCTGGTAATATATCAAGTGATCATTTCGTACAGGGTTTCATGATTGGTAATGGTGGTTCTGGTGAAGATAATATCTCCACTAAGAACACAGACTATTCATTCATCAAACTCAGAAACCCTATTCCTTTCCAACAGACACAATCCAAGTTACCAGCATCCATTGCTGATAAGTACACTGGAGTATTGAGAATGGGTGAATCATCATTTACCAATTCATACTTCATTAAGAAATTCGATGATGTTCCAAAGATCTATCACAGCTGGTGGAAAGAAGGACAACGTTGGGATTATGTCGATCCCGTTACATCGGATGACTTGGGTCCTGATGCTAATAATGGTGTTGGTAAGACGAATCGTATCGAAACATATGTTGAATGCAAGTTATCTGTTGATGAAGATGATTGTATAGGATACTTTAATCATCAAGGTTCCACACAGACTGCTTATGTCAATGAACTCGGTTTGGTAGCATATGATGCTAAACTTGGTGACAGATCAATCGCAAACAATATGTATGAATCATATATTAAACCATTAATGACTTTGATATTTGATAATACTCTTGATCATAATTCAGCTGATATATTGTCTAAGATATCTGACTATGTTGATTCAATCGTTACATTAAATGACATATTGAAACTCGAATCATATGAGCAGACAAACATTGATGAGTTCATATCAATTATTAATATACTTGAGCGTGATATTGAATCAGGTTCAATTGACCAGCCTGCTTTCAGAGATACATTTGCTTCAGTTACAAATATTGAAGTGAAACCATACTACAACCAAGATGGTTCACTCGCGTATACAACTGATAAATTCTCTGATTATATTAAGAATGAGAAATTTGATAATATGAGTACAGATGAAGCTCAGCGTATCAAGATGGTAACTTATTATACATTTAAATCCATACCATTACAGAGTAATAGTAGATTACTCATTAATTACAGAATATATGCAAACTAATATGGAGGTGTTGTATGGATATTAATGCGAATAATCTAAATGAATTACTTGAATCTGTTAGTCAGGCTATAAGGTGTAAAGTTGCTGGATGTGTTGAAGCATATTCCGTAATAAAATGGAAGAAGGTTTCGTTTATAATCCCTACAGCACCAAAACCATCTCAAAGACCACGTTTATCTGGTTACAGAGTGTATGTTCCGGGTGCTGCTAAGAATGCAACATTCTTCAATAACAATGTACTTCCTAAACTGAAGGGATTGTTTATTGAAACACCATGTAAAATCAATCTCGACGTATTTGTTGAGACACCTACTTCATTTACAAAGACACAGAAGTGTTTAGCTGAAATGAAGATATTGAGACCTTGGACACATACAGGTGATATCGATAACTATGCTAAATCTGCACTCGACCAGATTCAACCGAATGAAAAACGTGGACATGTTGGAATCTTATCTGATGATAATCTGGTAGTTGATCTTGTATCAAGAAAATGGCCTTGAAGATCATTCAATGAAGGCGAGAATCCACCTTCAATGTAGAACAGCATATCGAACAAGTCCAACGTAATATT